>NZ_QKLJ01000029.1:0-5285 GCF_003224415.1 Curtobacterium sp. MCBD17_023 | reverse complement strand
TGAAAAGAAGTCCGGCGGCGTCCTACTCTCCCACAAGGTCCCCCTTGCAGTACCATCGGCGCTGAGAGGCTTAGCTTCCGGGTTCGGAATGTGACCGGGCGTTTCCCTCTCGCTATGACCACCGGAACAATTTCGACACTCCAACAAGGAAGCTTCGAAACCATTCCGCGCATGCGCGGTGTTCAGTTTCAGTTGTTCCCGATCGTCTGTCGGGAACCACAAAGTGGACGCGAGCCCCACACCCGTAAGGGTGTGGGTAAAAAGTGTGTGTCAAGTCTTCGGCTTATTAGTACCGGTCAGCTCCACGGGTCGTTAGTCCCCGCTTCCACATCCGGCCTATCAACCCAGTAGTCTGCTGGGAGCCTCTCACACTCAAGGTGCATGGAAATCTCATCTCGAAGACGGCTTCCCGCTTAGATGCTTTCAGCGGTTATCCGGTCCGAACGTAGCTAATCAGCGGTGCCCTTGGCAGAACAACTGACACACCAGAGGTTCGTCCATCCCGGTCCTCTCGTACTAGGGATAGATCTTCTCAAATTTCCAACGCGCGCAGCGGATAGGGACCGAACTGTCTCACGACGTTCTAAACCCAGCTCGCGTACCGCTTTAATGGGCGAACAGCCCAACCCTTGGGACCTACTCCAGCCCCAGGATGCGACGAGCCGACATCGAGGTGCCAAACCATGCCGTCGATATGGACTCTTGGGCAAGATCAGCCTGTTATCCCCGAGGTACCTTTTATCCGTTGAGCGACAGCGCTTCCACAAGCCACTGCCGGATCACTAGTCCCGACTTTCGTCCCTGCTCGACCTGTCAGTCTCACAGTCAAGCTCCCTTGTGCACTTACACTCGCCACCTGATTGCCAACCAGGTTGAGGGAACCTTTGGGCGCCTCCGTTACTCTTTGGGAGGCAACCGCCCCAGTTAAACTACCCATCAGGCACTGTCCATGAACCCGATCAGGGTCCTACGTTAGACATCCAAAGTGACCAGAGTGGTATTTCAACAATGACTCCACGAACACTAGCGTGCCCGCTTCACAGTCTCCCACCTATCCTACACAAGCCACTCCGAACACCAATACCAAACTATAGTAAAGGTCACGGGGTCTTTCCGTCCTGCTGCGCGTAACGAGCATCTTTACTCGTAGTGCAATTTCGCCGAGTTCGCGGTTGAGACAGCTGGGAAGTCGTTACGCCATTCGTGCAGGTCGGAACTTACCCGACAAGGAATTTCGCTACCTTAGGATGGTTATAGTTACCACCGCCGTTTACTGGGGCTTAAATTCAGAGCTTCGCCGTGAGGCTGACCCTTCCTCTTAACCTTCCAGCACCGGGCAGGCGTCAGTCCGTATACATCGTCTTGCGACTTCGCACGGACCTGTGTTTTTAGTAAACAGTCGCTTCCCACTGGTCTCTGCGGCCTTCAACGCTCACGGAGTGAATCCGGTCACGTGTCCGGCCCCCCTTCTCCCGAAGTTACGGGGGCATTTTGCCGAGTTCCTTAACCACGATTATCTCGATCTCCTTGGTATTCTCTACCTGACCACCTGAGTCGGTTTCGGGTACGGGCGGCTGCAACCTCGCGTCGATGCTTTTCTCGGCAGCATAGGATCACTGATTTCCCCTTACGGGTACGCGTCGGATCTCAGGCGTACAGACGACGGATTTGCCTATCGTCAGCCCTACATCCTTACACCAGGTTCACCTTACGGATACCATCGCCTGGCTCAGCTACCTTCCTGCGTCACACCTGTTCATACGCTAACCGCACCAGCATGGGGTCGAGCGTTAGACCGGCCCGTCTCACCCCGAAGGGATCAACAAGTGCCGGGTTAGGACTCTTAGCACCACTGGATTAGCTTGGGCGGTTGTTCGCCGGTACGGGAATATCAACCCGTTGTCCATCGACTACGCCTGTCGGCCTCGCCTTAGGTCCCGACTTACCCAGGGCGGATTAACCTGGCCCTGGAACCCTTGGTCTTTCGGAGGACGGGTTTCTCACCCGTCTTTCGCTACTCATGCCTGCATTCTCACTCGTGTGGCGTCCACGGCTGGATCACTCCGCCGCTTCACTCGCCACACGACGCTCTCCTACCACTCCGCACGACTGAACCACGAAGGCTTGTCCATGTGCGAAATCTACAACTTCGGCGGTGTGCTTGAGCCCCGTTACATTGTCGGCGCGGAATCACTTGACCAGTGAGCTATTACGCACTCTTTCAAGGGTGGCTGCTTCTAAGCCAACCTCCTGGTTGTCTGTGCAACTCCACATCCTTTCCCACTTAGCACACGCTTAGGGGCCTTAGTTGGTAGTCTGGGTTGTTTCCCTCTCGACGATGAAGCTTATCCCCCACCGTCTCACTGCTGCGCTCTCACTCACCGGCATTCGGAGTTTGGCTGACGTCAGTAACCTGTTGAGGCCCATCGGCCATCCAGTAGCTCTACCTCCGGCGAGAAACACGCAACGCTGCACCTAAATGCATTTCGGAGAGAACCAGCTATCACGAAGTTTGATTGGCCTTTCACCCCTATCCACAGCTCATCCCCTCCATTTTCAACTGAAGTGGGTTCGGTCCTCCACGACGTCTTACCGTCGCTTCAACCTGGCCATGGATAGATCACTTCGCTTCGGGTCTAGGACATGCGACTGAATCGCCCTATTCAGACTCGCTTTCGCTACGGCTACCCCACACGGGTTAACCTCGCCACATATCGCTAACTCGCAGGCTCATTCTTCAAAAGGCACGCCGTCACCCCTACAAAGGAGGCTCCGACGGTTTGTAAGCAAACGGTTTCAGGTACTATTTCACTCCCCTCCCGGGGTACTTTTCACCTTTCCCTCACGGTACTTGTCCGCTATCGGTCATCTGGGAGTATTTAGGCTTATCAGGTGGTCCTGACAGATTCACACGGGATTTCTCGGGCCCCGTGCTACTTGGGATACACATCCGGCCATAACACCATTTCGTCTACGGGGCTGGCACCCACTACGGCCCGGCTTTCAAACCGGTTCGACTATGATGCGCTGTAACCGTCCCAGTCCGGCAGAACTGAGCGACGTGTCCCACAACCCCGACCATGCAACGCCCGCCGGCTATCACACATGATCGGTTTAGCCTCATCCGTTTTCGCTCGCCACTACTCACGGAATCACATGTTGTTTTCTCTTCCTGTGGGTACTGAGATGTTTCACTTCCCCACGTTCCCTCTACCCGCCCTATATATTCAGGCGGGAGTCACCAGGTCGACAAGTCGCCTGGCGGGGTTTCCCCATTCGGAAATCCTCGGCTCACAGCTCGATTATCAGCTCCCCGAGGCTTATCGCAGATTTCTACGTCCTTCTTCGGCTCCAGATGCCAAGGCATCCACCGTTTGCTCTTAGAAACTTGACCACAAAGATTAAAATTGCGATCCAACGCCATGTTTCACGCCAACCCGAAAGCCGACGATCATCGATGACGCGAATCTAAAGATGCTCGCGTCCACTGTGTAGTTCTCAACATACGATCGGCACCACACTCCACCAGACACAACGCCTGACTTCATGCAGCCCACCGAAGGACCTTGCGGCCCAACCCCCAACCACCGAACCCGCCTCCAAAAGAGACAACCCGACGATCAGGAAGCCTGGTCCCTCAGGACCCAACAACGTGCACCAGCCAACCCGCTTCCCCCCGACCCGTTCCAACCCAGACACCTCACAAAGAGACACCCGAGCGTACTGAGACCAGAAGACGCGCTCCCGACTGCACTGTCAATGTTCCACCCATGAGCTACCCGTCGGACACGTTCGGTCCGAACCGGGCGCCTGGACCAGCAACCAACCCACCACGACGGTGAGCAGCACTGACCAGATGCTCCTTAGAAAGGAGGTGATCCAGCCGCACCTTCCGGTACGGCTACCTTGTTACGACTTAGTCCTAATCACCGATCCCACCTTCG
Source organism: Curtobacterium sp. MCBD17_023 (assembly GCF_003224415.1). Taxonomy (NCBI): domain Bacteria; kingdom Bacillati; phylum Actinomycetota; class Actinomycetes; order Micrococcales; family Microbacteriaceae; genus Curtobacterium; species Curtobacterium sp. MCBD17_023. The sequence continues at coordinate 1,341 of NZ_QKLJ01000029.1, read as the reverse complement.
ACGGCTCCTTCCACAAGGGTTAGGCCACCGGCTTCGGGTGTTACCGACTTTCATGACTTGACGGGCGGTGTGTACAAGGCCCGGGAACGTATTCACCGCAGCGTTGCTGATCTGCGATTACTAGCGACTCCGACTTCATGAGGTCGAGTTGCAGACCTCAATCCGAACTGAGACCGGCTTTTTGGGATTCGCTCCACCTTACGGTATCGCAGCCCTTTGTACCGGCCATTGTAGCATGCGTGAAGCCCAAGACATAAGGGGCATGATGATTTGACGTCATCCCCACCTTCCTCCGAGTTGACCCCGGCAGTCTCCTATGAGTCCCCGGCATAACCCGCTGGCAACATAGAACGAGGGTTGCGCTCGTTGCGGGACTTAACCCAACATCTCACGACACGAGCTGACGACAACCATGCACCACCTGTACACCGACCACAAGGGGGCGACCATCTCTGGCCGTTTCCGGTGTATGTCAAGCCTTGGTAAGGTTCTTCGCGTTGCATCGAATTAATCCGCATGCTCCGCCGCTTGTGCGGGCCCCCGTCAATTCCTTTGAGTTTTAGCCTTGCGGCCGTACTCCCCAGGCGGGGCGCTTAATGCGTTAGCTACGACACAGAAACCGTGGAAAGGTCCCTACATCTAGCGCCCAACGTTTACGGCATGGACTACCAGGGTATCTAATCCTGTTCGCTCCCCATGCTTTCGCTCCTCAGCGTCAGTTACGGCCCAGAGATCTGCCTTCGCCATCGGTGTTCCTCCTGATATCTGCGCATTCCACCGCTACACCAGGAATTCCAATCTCCCCTACCGCACTCTAGTCTGCCCGTACCCACTGCAAGCCCGAGGTTGAGCCTCGGGATTTCACAGCAGACGCGACAAACCGCCTACGAGCTCTTTACGCCCAATAATTCCGGACAACGCTTGCACCCTACGTATTACCGCGGCTGCTGGCACGTAGTTAGCCGGTGCTTTTTCTGCAGGTACCGTCACTTTCGCTTCTTCCCTACTAAAAGAGGTTTACAACCCGAAGGCCGTCATCCCTCACGCGGCGTTGCTGCATCAGGCTTTCGCCCATTGTGCAATATTCCCCACTGCTGCCTCCCGTAGGAGTCTGGGCCGTGTCTCAGTCCCAGTGTGGCCGGTCACCCTCTCAGGCCGGCTACCCGTCGTCGCCTTGGTGAGCCATTACCTCACCAACAAGCTGATAGGCCGCGAGTCCATCCCCAACCAAAAAATCTTTCCACCACCAGGCCATGCGACCAGTAGTCATATCCAGTATTAGACGTCGTTTCCAACGCTTATCCCAGAGTCAGGGGCAGGTTACTCACGTGTTACTCACCC
>NZ_QKLJ01000028.1:0-6377 GCF_003224415.1 Curtobacterium sp. MCBD17_023 | reverse complement strand
CGGAGATGTGTATAAGAGACAGGCACAACGAGAACCGGCCCGAACCGCCGATTCCGGTGGTTCGGGCCGGTTCTCGTTGTGCCGGTCCGAGCGGCGCCGGGAGGCGCGGATCGCCGCCGCCCCGCGCCTCCCGGCGCCGCTCGGACCGGCACAACGAGAACCGGCCCGAACCGCCGATTCCGGTGGTTCGAGCCGGTCCCTGTTGTGCGGTGCCGAAGCGCACCACGGAGCGGGGCGCCGAAGAGCACCGCGCAGCGCGACCTACTCCGCCGACTGCACGTCGATGAGCACCTTGCCGACCGCGTCGCCCTGCACCGCATCGTGGGCTGCTGCGGTCTCCTCGAGCGGGAAGCGGATCAGCGCGAGCCCGGCCTCCTCGCCGACCGGCAGGACACCGTCGCGCAGTGCGGCGGTGATGTCCTCAGCGGCGGCGGCGAGGGCGGCGTCGCCGATCGTGTACAGCAGCAGGAACTGGTAGCGCGCGTTGATGCCCATGTTCGGCCGCACCGGGATCGACGCCGCGTCTCCGCCGTTGTCCGCGTACATCGAGACGACGCCGTGGTTCGCCAGGACCGCAGCGTCGAGGTCGGCGTTCGCCGGGATCGACACCTCGACGACGATGTCCACGCCGTCCGGGGCGATCGAGCGGATCCGGTCGGCGGCGCCGTCCTCGCGGTAGTTCACCGTGTGGTGGGCCCCGGCCGCCGTGGCGAGGGCCGCCTTGTCCTCCGAGCTGACCGTGGCGACGACGGTGGCGCCGGCCCAGCTGGCGAGCTGGATCGCGGCGTGTCCCACGGCCCCCGCGCCGCCGGCGACGAGCACGGTCTTGCCGGAAAGGGCACCGGGCGAGAGGCGGGTCGGGCCGTCCTCGTGCACGGTGAGCGCACGGTGCGCGGTCATCGCCGGCACGCCGAGGCTGGCACCGACGTCGAACGAGACGCCCTCCGGGAGCGGGACGACGCGGGCGGCGGGCACGACGGTGAACTCCTGCGCGGTGCCGGTCGGGCGGGACGCGGCGGCCATGAACAGCCAGACGCGGTCACCGACGGACAGGCCCTCGACGCCGTCGCCGACCGCGTCGACGACGCCGGCACCGTCCTGGTTCGGCGTGATCTCCGGGAACGGCAGGCCGTCGCCGTACGTGCCGCCCTGTCGCGCCTTCCAGTCGGTGGGGTTCACCCCGGAGACGACGACGCGGACGCGGACCTCACCGGCACCGGGCTCGGGGACCGGACGGTCGGCGAGGGAGAGGACGGCGGACGTTCCGGGCTGGGAGTAGACGATCGATCGCATGCCTCCACGCAACCACCCGCGGTCGGCGAGGATTCCAGACCGGGTGTGGTCAGGAGCGGGAGTCGTACCCCGAGCGCGCTTCGGCGACGCCGTCCATGTGGTCGATCGCCCACTGTTCGAGCGGCACGAGCACGGCGCGGAGCGACCGGCCGGTGTCGCTGAGCTCGTACTCCACGTGCGGCGGGATCTCGGGGAAGACCGTCCGGGTGACGAAGCCGTCACGTTCGAGGGCCCGGAGCGTCTGCGTGAGCATCTTCTGCGACACACCCTGCACCCGGGTGGCAATGGCGGAGTACCGACGAGGCCCGTCCGCGAGGGCGCCGATCGTCAGCACGCTCCAGCGGTCCCCGATCCGGTCGAGGAGCTGCCGCGAGGGGCAGTCCGCCGCGTAGGGGCTGTACTCGAGCGCGCTCATCCCGACCTCCGTCACGCACCACGAGGTGCCTACTTACTCGGAGAGAGTAACACCCGTACAGTGAGTGGCACGGCGCGCCACCGCGTCGGCACCACCACCACGAAGGAGCTCGCATGTCCACCATCGTCGTCTTCGGAGGCACCGGGTACGCCGGGTCCGCCATCGTCCGCGAAGCCCTCTCCCGCGGGCACGAGGTCGTCGCCGTCGCGCGTGACACCACGAAGCTCGACGCCGCCGAGCACCTCACGCTCGCGCAGGGGGACGCGTTCGACGCCGGCTTCGTCAGCGACGTCACGAAGGACGCGGACGTCGTCATCGTCGCCCTGCACGCGGTCCAGTCGGACGGCACCGAGCTGAAGGACCGGTTCCAGCACTTCGTCGACGCCGCGGCCGCTGCCGGTGCACGCCTGGGCATCGTCGGCGGCGCCGGTTCGCTGCTCGTCGCCGAGGGCGGCCCGGCCCTCTACGACACGGCCGAGTTCCCCGACGCCTTCAAGGGCGAGGCGAAGAGCCACGGCCAGGTCCTCGAGGCACTCCGCGCCGGTGGCACCGACGTCGACTGGTTCTACGTCAGCCCCGCCGCCGCCTTCGGCAGCTACAACCCGGGGGAGCGTCGTGGCACGTACCGCACCTCGGACGACGTGCTCCTCACCGACGCCGACGGCAACTCGGACATCTCGGGCGCCGACTACGCGATCGCGGTCGTCGACGAGATCGAGGAGCCGAAGCACCACCAGGCGCGGTTCGGCGTCGCCTACTGAGCGCAGCTGTCCACGTCACCACGTGACGGACGGGAGGCCCGTGACCAACTGGTCACGGGCCTCCCGTCCGTCACGGCGGCCCGGCCGCTGGCGCGCCGGTCCGGTTCCGGCGGCGCGGGCACACCGTCCGTGGTGTCAGCGGTTGCCGACGATGGTCGGCAGCGGCAGGTGGTGACGCATCCGCATCTCCAGGTGCAGGCCGCCGCGTCGGGCGAGGACGAACGCGATCACCGTGGCGGCCGCGGCGGGCACGCCGCCCGCGACCATCATCCCGACGTGCGCGCCGAAGCGGTCGACGACCTGACCCATGACGGCGCCGCCGATCGCCTGACCACCGAGCAGCACGAGCACGTACAGCGACATCACCCGCCCGCGGATCGCGACGTTCGAGGACAGCTGGACGAGCGAGTTCGACGCGGTCATGAAGAGCAGCTGCGACAGGCCGACCACGACGAGCAGGACGGTGAACGGCGCGATCGTCGGCGCCGACCCGGCCACCACGAGCAACAGCCCGGTCCAGAACACCCCGCCGACGATGGTGCGGAGCCGGACCACCGCCCGTCGTGTGGAGAGGACGGCGCCGGTCAACGCTCCCACCGCGACGGCGGAGTTGAACAGGCCGTAGCCGCCGGCGCCGACGCCGTACACGTCGGACGCGAAGGCGGACAGCAGCACGGGCATCGTCAGCGCGAAGACGGAGAAGAACGCGAGCAGGACGACGGGCACGATGATCGTCGGCTTCGCGGCGGCGTACCGCAGCCCCTCGACGAGCTGCCCCTTCGCCCGCGCGGCCGGCGGTGTGCGGTGGAGTTCGGAGACGCGGAGGAACCCCAGCGTCACGACCACCGCGACACAGGCGGCGGCGTTGATGCCGAACGACCACCCCGCCCCGACGGCGACGAGCAGGATGCCGGACAACGCCGGACCGATCATCCCGCCGAGCTGGAACACCGACGAGTTGACGCTGATCGCGTTGCGGAGGTGCTGGTGACCGACGATCTCGGTGACGAACACCTGCCGCGCCGGGTTGTCGATCACGGTGACCATGCCGACCAGGAACGCGATCACCCAGATGTGCCACGCCTCCACGACCCCGGCCAGGGTGAGGACGGCGAGCAGCAGGGACAGCACCGCGAAAGCGCCCTGCGTGATCATCATCAGCGCGCGCTTCGAGTACCGGTCGACGAAGACCCCGCCGAGCAGCCCGAACAGCAGCATCGGGGCGAACTGACATGCGACCGTGATGCCGACCTGCGCGACCGAGCCGGTGAGCTGCAGCACGAGCCAGTCCTGCGCGATGCGCTGCATCCACCCCGCCGTCATCGCCACCAGGTTGGTGGCGGTGAAGAGCCGGAAGTTCGGCACCGACAGCGCGATGAAGGACCGCCGCCACGGAGGCGGTGTCGTGCTGATCGGGAGCGGCTCGGTGGGCGGATGGACGGTCGTCGGGGACGGACGCACGGTGTGGGGGACTCCGGCTGTCGAGGGCGGGAACGGTACCCGGTCGAAACTATCCGCTCCCGGTCCATTCGATCCTCCTATGATCGGCATCACTCCATTGCGATGTCGAATGAAGGGCCCACCGTGCTCGATCCCGTCCTGCTCCGGACCTTCCTCGCCGTCGCCGAGACGAGCAGCTTCACGCAGGCCGGCCTCCGTCTCGGCATCAGCCAACCGACCGTCTCGCAACACGTGCGCCGGCTCGAGTCAGCGGTCGCCCGGACCCTCGTCGCACGGGACACCCGCGGGGTCCGGCTCACCGACAACGGCGACGCGATGGCGGGGTTCGCCCGGACGATCCTGGCGGCGCACGCGACCGCGGACGCGTACTTCTCCGGGGTGGCGGCTCGTGGTCGCCTCCGGTTCGGCGCGGCCGACGACCTCGCGATCACGCAGCTGCCGCGCATCCTCCGGGACTTCCGGAAGCTGCACCCGCAGGTCGACCTCGAGCTGACGGTGAACCAGTCCGCGCCGCTCCTCCGACGGGTGCACGCGGGTCAGCTCGACCTCGTGTTCATCAAGCGGACGGCGGGGGAGTCCGCCGAGGGCACCCGGGTCGCCTCGGACCAGATGGTGTGGATGGCGCAGGACGGCATCGCCCTCGAAACCGACGACCCGGTGCCGCTGATCGCGTACCAGGCGCCGAGCATCAGCCGGCAGATGGCGATCGACGCGCTCGAGGCCGCCGGGCGCACGTGGCGGATCACCTGCAACACCCGTGACGTGAACGGTGTGCTCGCCGCGGTGCGGGCGGGGATCGGCGTCGCGGTGTTCCCACACTCGCTCATCCCGGCCGACCTGGTGAAGGTGTCGCAGCGGCTGTCGCTGCCGGACCTGCCCGCGGTCGACTACGTCCTCATCGCGAACCCGACCGTGCAACGCGAGCCGATCGAGGCGCTGACGAACGCGATCCTCTCCCGGGGCGTCGTCCGCGCGGTGTGACGGGGGTCGTCCCCGCCGTCAGCGGGAGGGTCAGGGCGCGATCGTCGGCGTGGCCCCCGTGCCCGTCAGGTCCGGCAGCGGCGCACCGAGTGCGGAGGCGACGGCCCAGAGCAACACGAGGGTCCCGACCGCGCCGAGCACGGTGCCGAGCAGGGCGACCGGCCGCTGCCAGGTGGACGCGGGGTTCCGCATCGTCACCACGGACACCACGACCGCGAGCACACTGAGCAGGACGCCGACGGCGTGCACGGTCGCCGGGGCTGTGAACCACCAGGCGGCGAGACCGAGCGTGGCGAGACCGGCCAGGGCACCGAGCACGGCACCCGGCGTCGCGCCGATCGGACGTCGAGCGCGCGTGGCGGACGCACCGGTTCCGGCCTGGAGGCCCGTGTCGGCTCCCGTCACCGGCGTCACCGGCGGAGCGGCTTGCGGCTGCGCGGTCGTCCCGGCGGCGACGGGGACCGCGGTGGACCGCGCCTTCGTCGGCTGGGCCGGACGACGCTTCGGCAGGAAGCCCCGACGGGTGTTCGCGCCGCGGCTGCGGTCGGCGTTCCGGTGCTCCCGGGCAGGGGTCGGGGCGTGGGTCGCCTCGCCGTCGGACGCAGCAGCCTTCGCCGGTTCCGCTGTGGCCGGCGCGACGGACGGCAGGGCCCGCGTGACCGCGGGGACGACCGGCGCCACGGCGTGCGGCTCGGACGCCGGACCGGGGAAGGGTGCGGCGGTGGTCGGCGCCGGGGTGGCGAGCACGGCGTCGAACGTCGGCGGAGCGGTGACCGCCGGCGGGATCACGCGCGCCTGCTGCCGGGCGAAGCGGGCGGGCGTGCGGTACCCGATGGGTCCGACGGCCTCGGGCTCGCCGCCCTCGACGACGACGTGTTCGAGTCCGGGCACCGAGAACCGCGGCTGTCCTGCTGCCGGCACGACGGGGAACGCGGGAGCCGGCGGGGCGGCCGGGGTCGCGGTGGTCGCGCCACGTCCGGCGGAGCGCGCTGCCGGCCCGGCCGTCGGAGCGGTCGGGACCCCGGCATCGGGGGTCGCGGACCAGGACTGCGAGGCGACCGGTCCTGCCGGGGCAGGCACGGGCGCCGCGGACCGGGTGTCGCCGGTGTCCGCGAGCGCTCCGACGGGCGCTGCGGACGCATGCGCCGCGCCGACCACGGGAGCCGCGGGCATCGCCATCGCCCCGGCGGAGGCCTGGGCATCCGTTGCGCTCCGACGCGCTGCACCGTGTCGCCCTGTGGCGCGGGGATCGCCGGCGGCGGTGCGGTCCGCAGCAGGGTCCCGGGTGCCTGCCGGTGTGGCGGTCGCCTCGGCCGGTCCGAGCCCGGCGACGGTCACACGCGCCTCCGCGACGGCCGAGAAGGGGAGGGTGTCGACGTTCGGCGACGTCGGAGCCGGCGGCAGCAGCTCGGGGGTCGGCGGGAAGTCGGGGACGACGGCGTTCGGGCTGTCTCTTATACACATCT
>NZ_QKLJ01000027.1:0-8050 GCF_003224415.1 Curtobacterium sp. MCBD17_023 | reverse complement strand
CTTCCTGTACCGCTCGGCCGTCCACGGCATCTCGACCACGTCGGTCTCGACGCCGTGGTTCGGCACGGCGTGGGTCGCGCGCTGATCTCCTTGCGTCGCATCTGGGCCCACGCCGCCGGTTCCCGGCGGACGCGCCAGCGGCCGACGGGCCGTGCCGGTGGGGAGAGGTCCGGTGCCCGTCCGGCACGCCAACCCGCCCGTGCGGGTTGGGTGCGCTGGACGGTGCGCCGCGTCCTCGGCGGCATCGGGGTGCTCTGGGCCGTCGCCACGATCGTGTTCGTCGCGATCCGTCTCATCCCGGGGGACCCCGCCCTCGCGATCCTCGGCGGGCCGGGGTCCCAGGCGTCGGCCGAGGCGGTGGCCCAGGTGCGGTCCGAGTACGGGCTCGACCAGCCCGTCCTCGTGCAGTACCTGGTGTTCCTCGGCCGTCTGGCGGCGGGGCAGCTCGGGGACTCGTACGCCTTCCGGACGCCGGTGTCGACGCTCCTCGCGCAGGAACTGCCCGTGACGCTGACCCTCGCGGTCGCCGGGCTCGGGGTCGCCTGGCTGCTGGCGGTCGTGGCCGCCTGGTGTTCCACGCAACGAGGTCGCACGGCGGCGCTGCTGACCACCGGCCTGGCCGTCACCGCCAGCGTGATGCCGCACTTCTGGCTCGGCAGCGTGCTCATCGTGGTGTTCGCCAGCTCCCTGGGGTGGGTGCCCGCCGTGAGCGACGGCACGCTGCGCGGCTGGGTCCTGCCCGTGCTCGTCGTCGCGGTGCCGGTCGCCGGGTACCTGGCCGAGACGATCCGCGACGGCGTGGTGGACGCGCAACGGTCCGCCTTCGCGCTGGCCGCAAGGGGTCGTGGGGAGTCCCGCGCCGGTCTGTTCGGTCGCCATCTGCTCCGGCACGCCGCACTCCCCGGGATCGCCCTGTCCGCCTGGGCCTTCGGGTCGCTCGTGTCCGGGGCCGTCGTCGTCGAGTCGGTGTTCGCGCTCCCCGGGATCGGCCGGGCGCTCGTGACCGCGGTGACGCAGCGGGACATGCCCCTCGTCGCGGGGATCGCGCTCGTGTCGGCGGCGGCGTACGTCGTCGTGTTGGCCGTCGCCGACCTCGTCGAGCGCGCGGTCGACCCGCGCGGCGGCCAGCCCACCGGTGAGCGGGGCGGCCCGTCGGCCGGCGCCCGCCGTGGTCAGCGGCGTCGGCCACCGGAGGTCGTCCTGGCACCGACCGCGGCGGCGCCGGTCACGGGCGGCGGGACAGACGGATCCGGGACGCCGGACGAGGCGGAGGCACGGTGAGCGGCATCCTCGACCCGGGCCTCCCGTGCGGCACCGAGCCGGTCGCTCCCGGACCCGGCACCGACCCCGACGGCAGGTCCGGCGGCACGCCGACCAGGCCGTCCGAGACGTCCGGGGCACGCGCCGGACGCCGGTCCGAGCGATTCCGTGGGGGGACGCTCGGGCCGGCAGGCACCATCGCGGCCGCCGTGGTGGCGGTCGCGGTGGTCGCCGCCCTGTGGCCGGCGCTGCTCGGCGGCGCGCACCCGCTGGCGGTCTCCCCGGCCGAGGCCCTCTTGCCACCAGGCCCGGGTCGTCCGTTCGGCACCGACGAGTCGGGCCGGGACGTCCTGGCGCGGGTGGTCGCCGGGACCCGGGCGTCGCTGCTGGTCGGCGTCGTCGCCACGCTCGTCGGCGGCGCGACCGGCGTGCTGCTCGGCGTCCTGGCCGGGCTCGGTGGACGGGTGGTCGACGCGGTCGTCGGTCGGGTGACCGAGGTCGCCTTCGCGCTGCCGCTGCTGCTCGTCGCGCTCGTCGTCATCGCGGTGACCGGCCCGGGTCCGGTGCCGGCCATGCTCGCCGTCGGGTTCGCGACCGCGCCGGGGTACGCCCGGATCGTGCGGGGGCTGGTCCGGACCGCGCGGGCGTCGCAGGTGGTCGAGACCGCCGTGCTCCTCGGCCGCTCCCCCGCCGCGATCGTGTTCCGCCACGTGCTGCCCGCCGCCCTCTGGCCGATCGTCGCCGTCGGCACGCTCGGCATCGGTCAGGCGGTGGTGTGGGCATCAGCCCTGAGCTACCTCGGCGTCGGGACACCGCCACCCGCGCCGGAGTGGGGCGCCATGCTCGCCGACGGCCGCACCTACCTGCAGACGGCCCCGTGGATGAGCACGTTCCCGGGCCTCGCGATCGTCGTCCTCGCGACAGCGGTGACGGTGCTCGGTCGGGCGCTCCGCCGACGTGGGGATGCTCGGTGAGCAGCGCCGGGACCGCCGAGCCCGTCCTCGACGTCGCGGGGCTCGCTGCCACCGTCGGGACGACGACGCTCGTCGAGGACGTCGACCTCCACGTCGCCCCGGGTGAGCTGGTCGCCCTGGTCGGCGCCTCCGGTTCCGGCAAGTCGGTCACCGTCCGGGCTGCGCTCGGGCTCTCCGCGGACGGCGTCCGCATCGGCGCGCGCCGGCTCGTGCTCGCCGGGCGCGATGTCCGCGCGTTGTCCGATCGGCGGTGGCGCGACGTCCGGGGACGCCTCGTCGGCTACGTCGGCCAGGAGGCCCTCGGCGCCCTGGACCCGCTCCGTCCCGTCGGGCGGGAGGTGGCCGACGCACTCCGGCTGCACACCGACCTGACCGCTCGCGAGCGTGTCGACGCCGTGAGAGCGGCGCTCGAGGCGGTCGGACTCGACCCCGCGCTCGCCACGGAGGGGCGCACAGCCGGGACACTGTCCGGCGGGATGCGGCAGCGTGCGCTCATCGCCGCGGCCACGATCGCGGACCCCGGGCTGCTCGTCGCCGACGAGCCGACGACCGCGCTCGACGCCGGCATCGCCCTCACCGTGATGGAGCAGCTCCGCGCGGCGCAGCTGCGCGGCACCGGGGTGCTCGTCGTGACGCACGACCTCGGGCTCGTCGCGGGGTGGGCCGACCGGGTCGTCGTGATGCACGGCGGACGGGTCGTCGAGGACGGGCGGACCGCGGACGTGCTCGGTTCACCCCGGCACGAGGCGACGCGCGCACTCGTCCGGGCGGCGCGGACGGCTGACGGCCCCCTGCGCGGCGGTCCGACCGCCGGCGTCCGCGGTGGCGACGTCCGGGCCGCAGGCGTCGTGATCGCCGATGCCGCAGCTGCCGGCCGTCCCGTCGAGACCCCCGTGCTCGCGGCGCATGCACTCCGCCGGACCTACGCCGGGGTCCCGGCGGTCCGCGAGGTGTCGCTCCGGGTCGACCGTGGTCGGGTGCTCGGCATCGTCGGGGCCTCGGGTTCCGGCAAGACGACCGTGGCGCGGATGCTCCTCGGGCTCGAGACGCCCGACGACGGCACGGTCGCCCTCGGCGGCGAGCCCTGGGCGCCGCTGCCCGAACGGGACCGCCGCCATCGTCGCTCGCGGATCGCCGCGGTCGTACAGGACCCCGGCGCGACGTTCGACGAACGGTGGGACGTCGACCGGGTCCTCGCGGACGCGCTCACCGGCGGCCGGGCTCGGCGCGCGACCGGACCCCTCGGCGACCGGGTGGCGACGGCGCTCCGGCAGGTCGGGCTCGACCCCGCGCTCCGGCGTCGCTCCCCGCGCACCCTGTCCGGCGGGCAGCGGCAGCGGCTCGCGATCGCCCGGGCCCTCGCGACCGAGCCCGAGGTGATGGTGCTCGACGAGCCCGTCACCGCCCTCGACGCGACCGTGCAGGACGCCGTGCTGACACTGCTCGAACGGCTCCGGGACGAGACCGGTGTCGCGATGGTGTTCGTGTCGCACGACCTCCGGGCCGTCCGGCGGCTGGCCGACGACGTGCTCGTCGTGCACGAGGGCGCCGTCGTCGAGTCCGGTCCCGCCGGCGTGCTCCTCGAGCAGCCCACGCATCCGGTCACCGTGCGACTCGTCCGTGCCGCCGAACGGCTCACCGCCGGCCCGACCGAGCCCGCCTGACCCGGGCTCCCGGAGCGGCCGGGACCGCCCCGACTCGTCAGGGGCAGAGGACGATCCGCGAGGGAGGCCCGCCCTGCGGACGCAGGACGGGCCTCCCGGCCGGGTGGTCGGCGGGTCAGGAACCGGCGGGTGCCTGCTCCTGGCGCGATCCCGGGGCGCTGCCGTCCTCAGGGACGACCGGGAACTGGCTCGTCGAGAAGTCCTTCGCCCAGTCGGACTGCGCGAGCTCCGAGGTCGGGTCGTCGTACTCCGCGATGACGTCGGCGACCTCGTCCTCGTGCGCGACCGTCGGGCCGGAGCCCATGAGCGGTGAGCTCGCGGTCTCCTTCGTGAAGTACACGGCGACCAGCCCGATCAGGGCGGCGAGCATGAGGTAGAAGGCCGGGATGTCCTCGGCCCAGCCGAAGCCGGCGTCCTTCGCCCCGGCGATGAGCGCCTGCGTCGCCAGCGGCGTCGTGCCACCGAAGAGGGAGACCGACACGTTGAACGCGATGGCCAGCGCGCCGTAGCGGATGATCGTCGGGAACAGCGCCGGGAGCGTCGACGGCATGGTCGACGTGAACGTCACGAGGACCAGACCGAGGATGAGCAAACCGGCGAAGACGCCGGGGCCGGTGCCGGTCTGCACGAGCTTCAGCGCCGGCCAGGACAGCAGGATGAACCCGATGCATCCCGCGGCGAGCACGGGGCGACGACCGAACCGGTCCGACAGCCGTCCGCCGAACGTGATGACGACCATCATGAGGATCATCACGATGACGATGAGGATGAGGCCGAACGTGGCGTTCTGCCCGAGGTTCGTCTCGAGGTAGGTCGGCATGTACGACAGGAGCATGTAGTCGGTCACGTTGAAGACCAGGACGAGGCCGATGCAGACGATGAGCGAGCGCCAGTTCTCGGCGAAGAGCTTGAGGAACGGGGTCTTCTGCGACTCGCGCTCGGCCGCCTGCTCCTGCTGCTTCTGGAACGCCGGGGTCTCCTCCAGCTTGAGCCGCAGGTACAGCCCGATGAGGCCGAGCGGTCCGGCCACGATGAACGGGATGCGCCAGCCCCAGCTCAGCAGGGCGTCCTCGGGCATCGCGTACTGCAGGACCGTGACGATCGAGGCGCCGAGCACGTAGCCGGCGAGCGTGCCGAACTCGAGCCACGAGCCCATGAAGCCGCGGCGCTTGTCGGGCGAGTACTCCGCGATGAACGTCGCGGCACCGCCGTACTCACCACCCGTCGAGAAGCCCTGCACGAACCGCGCGACGAGCAGCAGCACCGGCGCCCAGAAGCCGATCGTGTCGTAGGACGGGATCAGGCCGATCATGAGCGTGCCCGCGGCCATCAGGATCATCGTCAGCGCGAGGACCTTCTGCCGGCCGATCTTGTCGCCGATCGGGCCGAACACCGCGCCACCGATCGGGCGGACGATGAACGCGGCGGCGAAGAAGCCGAACGTGGCGACCAGGTTCGAGGTCGGGTCGCCCGCCGGCAGGAACACCTTCGAGATGGTGACGGTCAGGTAGGCGAAGATGCCGAAGTCGAACCACTCCATCGCGTTGCCGAGCGCCGCCGCGGCGACGGCACGCTTGAGCAGCGACTCCTCGACGACGGTGACGTCGTCCTCGGTGAGCTTCCGCCGGGCGCGCTTGGCGGCGCCCTTCGTCCGCAACGGGCGGTCCCCGTGCGGCTGCGTCGGTGTGTCGTTCGCTGGCAAGTCGTTCCTCCGGTGTGCTGTGCGTCCTTCGGGCGTCCGACGAGGCGGCGACACTGGCGACCTGCGAGCCGCGCTCGCCGGACAAACCCCGGAAGCCTACCAGTCGGGCTCGTGGCGACGGGGCGACCACTACGCTGGAGGGACCCTGTCGAGCGCGGGGACACTCAGGCACCTCATCACGGACTCGGTGCCGCACATACGAACGGAAGGCGCAGCCATGACCAAGCCCATGCCCGACAAGCCATCGGTGGACGGACTCGAGCAGGTCTGGGGACCGCAGTGGGAGCAGGACGGCACCTACCGGTTCGACCGCGCCGCCGCCGGTGACCGGTCCGCCGTCTACTCGATCGACACCCCGCCGCCGACCGCTTCGGGTTCGCTGCACATCGGGCACGTGTTCTCGTACACGCACACCGACCTCAAGGCCCGGTACGAGCGCATGCGCGGCAAGCACGTGTTCTACCCGATGGGCTGGGACGACAACGGGCTCCCCACCGAGCGTCGCGTGCAGAACTACTACGGCGTCCGGTGCGACCCGTCGCTCCCCTACGATCCCGACTTCACGCCGCCGTTCGAGGGCGGCGACGGCAAGTCGAGCAAGGCCGCCGACCAGCTGCCGATCTCGCGTCGCAACTTCATCGAGCTGTGCGACCAGCTGACCGTCCAGGACGAGCAGCAGTTCGAGGAGCTCTTCCGCACCCTCGGGCTCTCCGTCGACTGGACGCAGTCGTACCGCACGATCGACGCGACCTCGCGCGCCAGCGCCCAGCGCGCCTTCCTCCGCAACCTCGAGCGCGGCGAGGCCTACCAGGCCGACGCCCCGACCCTGTGGGACGTGACGTTCCGCACCGCGGTCGCCCAGGCGGAGCTCGAGGACAAGGAGATGCCGGGCGCGTACCACGGCCTCGCCTTCCACAAGTCCGACGGCAGCGGTGACGTCGTCATCCAGACCACCCGCCCCGAGCTCCTGCCGGCGTGTGTCGCCCTCGTCGCGCACCCGGACGACGAGCGGTTCCAGGACCTGTTCGGCACGACCGTCCGCTCCCCCCTGTTCGACGTCGAGGTCCCGGTGCTCGCGCACCACCTCGCGCAGAAGGACAAGGGCGCCGGCATCGCGATGATCTGCACGTTCGGCGACACCACCGACGTCGTGTGGTGGCGCGAGCTGCAGCTGCCGAACCGCTCCGTGATCGGGTTCGACGGCCGCATCCGCTCCGAGGAACCGGCGTGGATCGAGTCCGCCGAGGGCCGGGCGCTCTACGCCGAGATGGCCGGCAAGACGGTGTTCTCCGCCAAGAAGGTCGTCGTGGACGCCCTCACCGCGTCCGGCGAGCTCGTCGGCGACGTGAAGACGATCAACCACCCTGTCAAGTTCTTCGAGAAGGGCGACAAGCCGCTCGAGATCGTCTCCACCCGCCAGTGGTACATCGTCAACGGGGCCCGCGACGAGCAGCTCAAGGCGACCCTGCTCGAACGGGGGAACCAGATCGCGTTCCACCCCGACTTCATGAAGGTCCGGTACGAGAACTGGGTCGGTGGCCTGTCCGGCGACTGGCTCATCTCGCGCCAGCGTTTCTTCGGCGTGCCGATCCCGGTCTGGTACCCGCTCGACGCCGACGGCAACCCGGTCTTCGACCAGCCGATCGTCCCGACCGAGGCGCAGCTGCCCGTGGACCCGTCGTCCGACCCGGCTCCCGGGTACGACGAGTCGCAGCGCGGTGTCGCCGGCGGCTTCCAGGGCGAGCTCGACGTGATGGACACCTGGGCGACCTCGTCCCTCACCCCGCAGCTCGCCGGCAAGTGGGAGACCGACCCCGAGCTCTACGGCCTGGTGTACCCGTACGACGTCCGCCCGCAGGCGCAGGACATCATCCGGACCTGGCTGTTCACGACCGTGCTCCGCAGCCAGCTCGAGGCCGACGTGGTTCCGTGGACGAACGCCTCGATCTCCGGCTTCATCGTCGACCCCGACCGCAAGAAGATGTCGAAGTCGAAGGGCAACGTCGTCACGCCGCTGTCGATCCTCGAGCAGCACGGGGCGGACGCGGTCCGGTACTGGGCGGCCTCGTCGAAGCTCGGGACCGATGCCGCCTTCGACCCGCAGAACCCGAAGCAGATCAAGGTCGGCCGTCGTCTCGCGATCAAGGTGCTCAACGCGGCGAAGTTCGTCTACGGCTTCGAGCTGCCCACCGGCGCCCACCGGGTGACGGAGGCGCTCGACGTCGACATGCTCGCCGCACTCGGCACCGTCGTCGACCAGGCGACGGCCGCGTTCGACGCGTACGACCACGCCCGTGTGCTCGAGATCACCGAGCGGTTCTTCTGGACCTTCTGCGACGACTACCTCGAGCTCGTCAAGGAGCGTGCCTACGGCACCGCTGCGGACGCGACCCACGAGACCCAGGCGAGCGCGGTGCTCGCGCTCCGGGGCGCGATCGACGTCCTGCTCC
>NZ_QKLJ01000026.1:0-11711 GCF_003224415.1 Curtobacterium sp. MCBD17_023 | reverse complement strand
TGCCAGGACTGCGTGGAAGCATCGACGTTGCGAGGCAGCAACACCCGGTCCGTCGTGTCGGCGGTCCGCGGTGGAATGGTGTCCGACACCACCGGGTTGTACCGGAGACGCTGTTGCGAGAAGGAAACGAGGAGACCATGTCCGACGTGCTCATCGACCGTCCAGAACTCGAAGGGCTCGGCCAGTACGAATTCGGCTGGGCCGACTCCGACGCGGCCGGCGCCTCCGCCCGCCGCGGGCTCTCGGACGAGGTCGTCACCGACATCTCCGAGCGCAAGGGCGAACCGGAGTGGATGCGGGCGAACCGCCTCAAGGCGCTGAAGATCTTCGACCGCAAGCCGATGCCCTCCTGGGGTGCGGACCTGTCGGACATCGACTTCGACAACATCAAGTACTTCGTGAAGTCGACGGAGAACCAGGCCGAGTCGTGGGAGGACCTCCCCGAGGACATCCGGACGACCTACGAGCGTCTGGGCATCCCGGAGGCCGAGCGTCAGCGTCTCGTCGCCGGCGTCGCCGCGCAGTACGAGTCCGAGGTCGTCTACCACCAGATCCGCGAGGACCTGGAGCAGCAGGGTGTCATCTTCATGGACACCGACACGGCGCTGCGTGAGCACCCGGAGCTGTTCCAGGAGTACTTCGGCACCGTGATCCCGTCCGGTGACAACAAGTTCGCCGCGCTGAACACGGCCGTCTGGTCGGGTGGCTCGTTCGTCTACGTCCCGAAGGGCGTCCACGTCGAGATCCCGCTGCAGGCGTACTTCCGCATCAACACGGAGAACATGGGCCAGTTCGAGCGGACGCTGATCATCGCGGACGAGGACTCCTACATCCACTACATCGAGGGCTGCACCGCCCCGATCTACAAGTCGGACTCCCTGCACTCCGCCGTCGTCGAGATCATCGTGAAGAAGAACGCACGCGTGCGCTACACGACGATCCAGAACTGGTCGAACAACGTCTACAACCTCGTGACGAAGCGTGCGATCGCGCACGAGGGCGCCACCATGGAGTGGATCGACGGCAACATCGGCTCGAAGGTGACGATGAAGTACCCGTCGATCTACCTGGCCGGCGAGCACGCCAAGGGCGAGACCCTCTCGGTCGCCTTCGCGGGCCCGGGTCAGCACCAGGACGCCGGCGCGAAGATGATCCACATGGCGCCGTACACGACGTCGTCGATCGTCTCGAAGTCGATCGCCCGTGGTGGCGGTCGTGCCGGGTACCGCGGCGAGGTCCGCGTGGACCCTGCGGCACACCACTCGGCGAACACCGTCCGCTGTGACGCGCTGCTCGTGGACACGGTCTCGCGCAGCGACACGTACCCGGCGATCGACATCCGCGTGGACGACGTGCAGCTCGGACACGAGGCAACGGTCTCCCGCGTCAGCGAGGAGCAGCTGTTCTACCTCATGTCGCGTGGCATGCCCGAGGACGAGGCCATGGCGATGATCGTGCGCGGGTTCATCGAGCCGATCGCTCGCGAGCTCCCGATGGAGTACGCACTCGAACTCAACAAGCTCATCGAGATGAGCATGGAAGGATCCGTCGGCTAGATGTCCAGCTCCACCCCTCCTCCCCACATCGACCAGCCGACGGAGCCCGCGAGCACGCTCACGTCGGGCGGTACGGACCAGCACGGCGCCCGGGCGCACTCCGACGGCGGCTGGGACACCAAGGTGCCCGTGCAGACGCGTTCCGAGCGGTTCCGCTCGGGCGACGTCGGTGCCTTCCCCGCCGTGACCGGCCGAGAGGTCAACTGGAAGTTCGCGCCGCTCGACAAGATCCGGCCGCTCCTCGAGAGCACGCTGGACGGCTCGGCGTACCCCTTCCTCGCGACCCAGTCCGCCGGCGCCGACGTCGAGTGGGGTCGCAGCGACGACCCGCGCGTCGGTGGTGCCGGACTGCCGGAGGACCGGGCGGCCGCCGCTGCCTGGAGCGCCCGTGACGCCGTCCTCACGATCACCGTGAAGGCGACCGGCGAGCACGAGTCCATGACCGTGACGCGGTCGGACTTCGGGACGCACCCGCGTGCCGCGCACACCGTGATCACGGCCGAGCAGCACGCCGAGGGCATCGTCGTGATCGACAACCGCGGGTCCGCGCTCCTCAGCGAGAACCTCGAGATCGTGGTCCGGGACGGCGCACGACTGACCGTCGTCACCGTGCAGGACTGGGACGACGACGCCGTGCACGTGTCGACCCACTTCGCCGAGGTCGGCCGCGATGCGTTCCTCAAGCACGTGGTGGTCTCGCTCGGCGGCGACGTCGTCCGCGTCAACCCGTCGACGCACCTCGGTGCGCAGGGTGCCGACGCGGAGATGTACGGGGTGTACTTCGCGGACGCCGGGCAGTACATCGAGCAGCAGGTGTACGTCGACCACGACGCACCGAACACCCGCAGCCGCGTCAACTACAAGGGCGCGTTGCAGGGCGCCGGCGCGCACACGGTGTGGATCGGGGACGTCCTGATCGGGCGGACCGCTCCGGGCACCGACTCCTACGAGCAGAACCGGAACCTCGTGCTCACCGACGGCACCCGCGCGGACAGCATCCCGAACCTCGAGATCGAGACCGGGGACATCGAGGGTGCCGGGCACGCCAGCGCCACCGGCCGCTTCGACGACGAGCAGCTCTTCTACCTGCAGGCCCGCGGCATCCCCGAGGAGGAGGCACGTCGTCTCGTCGTCCTCGGCTTCCTCGTCGAGGTCATCCAGAAGATCGGCGCGCCCGCGCTCGAGGAACGCCTGGTCGCCGCGGTCGAGCAGGAGCTCGCCGAGGGCCGGACGGTCCTCGCCGGGCCCGCCGCGGACCTGGTCGGCCCCGAGTCGACCGGTGCCGGGACGACCGGGGCCGACGCCTGATGGCCGAGAAGGTCTGCGCCGAGGGCGACATCGCCGTCGACAGCCCCATGCGGGTCGTCGTCGACGGCACGGCGGTCGCGATCGTCAAGGACTCCGCTGGGACCGTGCACGCCATCGGCGACACCTGCACCCACGGGGAGATCTCGCTGTCCGAGGGCTTCGTCGAGGACGACTCGCTCGAGTGCTGGGCGCACGGCTCGCAGTTCTCCCTGACGACCGGCAAGCCGAAGAACTTCCCGGCCTACGAGCCGGTCCCGGTCTTCCGGGTCGAGGTCCGGGACGGCGACGTCTACGTCGACGTCCACGACCCGGTCCCGGTCGACTGACCCGTCCACTTCTTCCGCGGCTGACGCCGCACCACAGCCACGACCGAAGGAACGCAATGTCCACTCTCGAAATCCGCGACCTGCAGGTCTCGATCGACACCGACCAGGGCACCAAGGAGATCCTCAAGGGCGTCGACCTGACGATCAACGAGGGCGAGATCCACGCGATCATGGGCCCGAACGGTTCCGGCAAGTCGACCCTCGCCTACACGATCGCCGGGCACCCGCGCTACCACGTGACCGGTGGATCGATCACCCTCGACGGGCAGGACGTCCTCGCGATGAGCGTCGACGAGCGCGCGCGGGCGGGCATGTTCCTCGCCATGCAGTACCCGGTGGAGATCCCCGGCGTCACGGTGTCGAACTTCCTCCGCACGGCGAAGACCGCGATCGACGGCGAGGCGCCCGCGCTCCGCGGGTGGGTCAAGGACCTCCGCTCGTCGATGGCCGACCTCAAGATGGACCCGTCCTTCGCGGAGCGCAATGTGAACGAGGGCTTCTCCGGTGGTGAGAAGAAGCGTCACGAGATCATGCAGCTCGAACTCCTCAAGCCGAAGTTCGCCGTGCTCGACGAGACCGACTCCGGCCTCGACGTCGACGCGCTGAAGATCGTGTCGGAGGGCGTCAACCGCGCCAAGGCCGCGACCGGGCTCGGCGTGCTGCTCATCACCCACTACACGCGCATCCTCCGCTACATCACGCCGGACTTCGTGCACGTGTTCGTCGCGGGCAAGGTCGCGGAGCAGGGCGGTCCGGAGCTGGCCGAGCGTCTCGAGAACGAGGGCTACGACCGCTACGTGCAGGCCGCTGCGGCCACGGCGGAGTGACGATGATCACGACACTCGCCCCCGAGAAGTTCGACGAGGTCGTCGAGGGCCTGAAGGAGGTCCAGGACCCGGAGCTCGGCGTGAACATCGTCGACCTCGGGCTCATCTACGACCTCGCCTGGGACGACGAAGCGAGCGCCCTCATCATCAGCATGACGCTGACGAGTGCGGGGTGCCCGTTGACCGACGTCATCGAGAACGACACGGCCAACGCCCTCGACGGCATCGTCGACGCCTTCCGCATCAACTGGGTCTGGATGCCGCCGTGGGGTCCGGAGCGGATCACCGACGACGGTCGCGAGATGATGCGCGCGCTCGGCTTCTCGATCTAGCCGACCAGCACGCACGACAGGAGGCCCGGTACCGACTGGTACCGGGCCTCCTGTCCGGACGTGGTCCGGAGCGCGATCAGCGGCGGCCGAGCGCCTTCCAGGCGAGGGGCAGCAGGCCAGCGGCGATGAGCGCCTTCGCGATGCCGCCGACGATGAAGGGGTAGAGACCCGCCGCGAGGACGGACTGCAGGTCGTTCGGAGCACCGAGGGCGCCGAGGGCCACCGCGAGGTAGGGCAGGCCGGTGACGAAGGGGACCGCACTCGCGAGCAGCATGGCCGCCGCGGCGCGACCGACCCCGCGGTCCCAGTTGCGGCGCGCAAGCCACCCGATGAGGCAGGCCGCGGGGATGAAGCCGATGACGTACCCGAAGCTCGGCAGGGTGAGGGCCTGCAGGCCGCCCTGGGCGTCGGCGAAGAACGGCGCACCGGCGAGCCCGGCGATCGCGTAGACGAGCATCGAGAGCACACCGCGGCGGGCTCCGAGGGTCGCACCGACGAGGACGACGGCCAGGGTCTGCCCCGTCACGGGGACCGGCCACATCGGCACCTCGACCTGCGCGAGCGCGGCGGTGAACAGCGCGCCGCCCGCGACGAGCGCGGCGTCGGTGGCGAGGCCGTGCGTGCGCAGACGGTCGGCGAGGACTGCGCGGGGAGCGAACCCGGTGGCGTTCGTCATGGATTCTCCTAGAATGGACTGCTGGTCCGTTTCGGACCATCGGTCCCGTCAGCGTAGCGGTGCACCTCCCGCACACACCGTTGTGCACATCCACCAACTGATTGGACGACCTCTGTGCTTGCCGTGCACGACCTCGAGATCCGCGTCGGGGCTCGCCTCCTGATGGAGAACGTGTCCTTCCGCGTCGAGCGGGGGGACAAGATCGGCCTCGTCGGCCGCAACGGCGCCGGCAAGACCACGATGACCAAGGCGCTGGCGGGGGAGACCGCCCCGACCGACGGCAAGATCGACCGCTCCGGCGAGATCGGCTACCTGCCGCAGGACCCTCGGTCCGGCAACCCGGAGGACACGGCGCGGAAGCGCATCCTCGATGCCCGCGGTCTCGGCGAGCTCGTCGACCGGATCCGCAAGGCGACGATCGACATGGCCAGTGAGGACGCGGCGGTCGCCGAGAAGGCGATGAAGCGCTACTCGCGACTCGACGACGAGTTCAACGCCCTGGGCGGGTACGCAGCCGAGGCGGAAGCGGCGTCGATCGCCTCGAACCTGAAGCTGCCGGACCGCATCCTCGACCAGCAGCTGAAGACGCTGTCCGGTGGGCAGCGCCGCCGCATCGAGCTCGCGCGCATCCTGTTCTCCGACGCGGACACGATGATCCTCGACGAGCCGACCAACCACCTCGACGCGGACTCGGTCGTCTGGCTGCGTGAGCACCTCAAGACCTACCCCGGCGGCGTCATCGTCATCTCGCACGACGTCGAGCTCGTCGAAGAGGTCGTCAACCGCGTGTTCTACCTGGACGCCAACCGCCAGACCATCGACATCTACAACATGGGCTGGAAGCTGTACCAGCGGCAGCGCGTCGCCGACGAGGAGCGTCGCCGCAAGGAGCGCGCCGGTGCCGAGAAGAAGGCAGCGACGCTCAAGGACCAGGCCGCCCGCTTCGGTGCGAAGGCGTCGAAGGCGGCGGCAGCGCACCAGATGGTCGCTCGTGCCGAGAAGCTGCTCGCCGGGCTCGAGGACGAGCGCGTCGCAGACCGGGTGGCCAAGATCCGGTTCCCCACGCCGGCTCCGTGCGGCCGGACGCCGCTCATGGCCGAGGGGCTGTCGAAGTCCTACGGGTCGCTGGAGATCTTCGCGGGTGTCGACCTGGCGATCGACCGCGGTTCGCGCGTGGTCATCCTGGGCTTCAACGGCGCCGGCAAGACCACCCTCCTGCGCATCCTGGCCGGCGCGGACCAGCCGGACACGGGGCAGATCCAGCCCGGCCACGGCCTGCGCATCGGCTACTACGCCCAGGAGCACGAGAACATCGACGTCAACCGCACGGTGATCGAGAACATGGTCTCCGCGTCGACCGACCTCAACGAGACCGAGGCCCGTCGGGTGCTCGGCTCGTTCCTGTTCACGGGTGACGACGGCTACAAGAAGGCCGGCGTGCTCTCCGGCGGCGAGAAGACCCGCCTGTCGCTCGCGATGATCGTGGTCTCGGGCGCGAACGTGCTGCTGCTCGACGAGCCGACGAACAACCTCGACCCGGCGTCGCGCGAGGAGATCCTGGGTGCCCTGGCCGGCTTCGAGGGCGCCGTCGTCCTCGTGTCGCACGACGCCGGCGCGGTGGAGGCGCTCAACCCGGAGCGTGTCCTGCTGCTCCCGGACGGCACCGAGGACCACTGGAACAAGGAGTACGCGGAGCTCATCGAGCTCGCGTAGTGGCGCGGCGGATGCGCGGCCGAGCGCGGTGACCGGCCGGCTCAGCGCCGCGACTCGAGGAGCTCGTCCTCGATCTCGGCGTCCGACTTCGGCTTCGTCTCCTTGCGACGCTGCCGGTCGAGCGCGCGTTCCCGCTCCTCGGGGTCGTCCTGGTTGAGGTTCCGGTACTCCTGCAGCATGACGTAGCCGAGGAAGCCGAACCCGCCGACCGCGAACAGGAACCACTGGATGAAGTAGCTGAAGTGCAGGCCGGTGTCGGCGCTCGGGCGTTCCCACCCGAGCGGTCGAGCCTCGGTCGGCGCCGGGGACTCGCTGTCGAGCTGCCCGTAGGCACCGGTCCAGATGGGGTGTCCCGCCTTGTCCGCGACGTCGGCGAGCGTGACCGACTGCACCTGGTCGGAGCCAGCAGGGTCGCTGCGGCCGGGGATGCGTGGCTCGGACTCCTGCAACCGCACGACGACGCTCACGGTCCCGCTCGGCGGAGCGGGAACGTCGTCCGGGCTGTCCTGGCGGTTCCCCGTCGGCACCCAGCCGCGGTCCACGACGAACGCCCGGCCGTCGGCGGTGACGAGCGGGGTGAGCACCTCGAACCCGGGCTGACCGTTGTGCACCCGGTTCCGGACGAGCATCTGGTGGTCGGTGTCGTACCGGCCGGTGACGCTGACCCGGAGCCAGGTGAGGTCCTCGCGCCACGTGTCGGCGCGGGGGAGGACGTCGTCGAGGGGGACCGGAGCGTGGTCGTAGTTCGCGGCGATCTGGGCGTTCTGTCGGACCGCCTCGTTCCGACGGTCCCACTGCCACATGCCGAACAGGGCGCACACGACCGCGAAGGCGACGGCGATCGCGAAGTACCCGAGCCACCGGCGGCTCCGGACGAAGCGCCACCCGACGAACGGCTCGCCCGGTCTCCCGGTGCCGTCGCTGTGGTCGTCCGTGTCCGCGGCGGGACGCGCGGCGGCCCGGCGGAGCCGCTCTGCATGGCGGCGACCGTACCGGGATCCGGGGTCGAAGCCGTCCGTCATCGCCCGTCACCCGCGGCGCGGGCCGCGGTGTCGTCGAGGTCGTCCACGTCCTCGTCGATGCCGGTCACCCGCACGGGGAAGGACCGGGACCGGAGGTAGTCCGCGAGGAAGCCGCGGTGTTCGTCACACGCCGCCCAGATCTTCACGCGGTCGGCCGCGTGGATGCGCGGGTTGCGCCAGTTCACACGCCAGGCCGCCGTCGACGAGCACCCGGCCCGCGAGCAGACCGGCGTCGCCCCGGGCTCGGTGAACAGGTCGAACGTCGCTCCCATCAGCGGCGGCCGCCGTTGCGCGTCGGCCACACCCGTGACCGGTCGCCGTTGCGCTGCCAGTCCTCCTGCGCGCGCTGCGCGGCGTCGCGGAGCCGCTCCTGCTCGGAGCGGTACGCCTGGGCGCGGGCTTCTTCCTGCTCGTCGCGGAGGCGGGTGTCGGCGGCGTACAGCTCGACGGCGCCGCCGGGGCGGACGACGTCGCCGCCGGTCCGGTTGCCGGCGTTCGCGAGGACGACGGCCACCCAGGGCACGATCGCTGCCGCGACGATGGGCACGACCGCGATCCAGCTGTGCCAGGCGCTCCAGATGAGCACCGCCGCCACGAAGCAGACGACGCGGAACGCCATCTGCCAGACGTAGCGGGAGAGCCGGTGGGCGCGGTCGATCTCCGGGTTGTCGGGGAGGGTCGTGACGTTCTGCGCGGCCGTCGGGCGCGCGGTGACGTGCTCCGGGGTCGTGCGCTGGAGCTGGATGCGCTGCGTGCTCTGCGTCTTGCGGTTCATGCGGTGGGGTCTCCGTCTGCCGGCCTCCAGTTTACGCCCGGGGTACGACAACGGCGGGCCCGTGCGGGGACCGGCCGTTCGCCCGGAGCGCACCGCTAGGCTCGTGCGGGCGTGTCCGGGCCCGGCGTCCGCGACCGCCATCGACCACCAGCGAACGGAGCGCCCATGACCACCCCCCGTACCGTCCTCATCACCGGCGGCAACCGCGGCATCGGCCACGCGCTCGCGGTCCGGTTCGTCGCCGCGGGGCACCGCGTCGCGGTCACGTCGCGGAACGGCCAGGGCGGCCCCGAGGGTGCGCTCACCGTGCAGGCGGACATCACCGACACCGCATCGGTCGACCGTGCCTTCACCGAGGTCGAAGCCGCGCTCGGCCCGGTCGAGGTGCTCGTCGCGAACGCCGGCATCACGAACGACCAGCTCCTGCTCCGCATGTCGGAGGAGGACTTCACGAGCGTGGTCGACACGAACCTCACCGGGACCTTCCGCGTGGTCAAGCGCGCGACGAAGGGGATGATGAAGGCGAAGTTCGGCCGGATCGTCCTCATGTCGAGCGTCGTCGGCGCCTACGGGCAGATCGGGCAGGTCAACTACGCGTCGTCGAAGGCCGCCCTGGTCGGCATGGCCCGCTCCATCACGCGCGAGCTCGGGTCACGCGGCATCACCGCGAACGTCGTCGCTCCCGGGTTCATCCAGACGGACATGACCGCTGCCCTCTCGGAGGAGCTGCAGGCCGAGTTCAAGAAGGCGATCCCGGCCGCGCGCTACGGCAGCGTGGACGACGTCGCGGACGCGACGCTGTTCCTGGCCGGCGACGGTGCCGGCTACATCTCGGGCGCGGTCATCCCGGTCGACGGCGGCCTCGGCATGGGCCACTGACGGGCTGGGCCTCCGGGTTCGACCCTGGGCTGCGCCTCCGGGTCCGTCCCTGGCAGCGGCTCCGGGCCCGCCCCGGGCAGCGCCTGTGGCCGCCCGTCCGGCTGACCGGCGGTCGGCGCAGGCAGCGCGCCGCCCGGCGACGCCCCGGTGGCTGGCCTCAGCCGCGCAGGCCGAGCGCCGCGAGGACGACCGACAGGTCGCGGTCGACCACGGCCACGTCGGCCTCGGCGCGGACCCGGGGCTTCGCGTCGAACGCGACGGCGAGCCCCGCGACGGCCATCATCCCGAGGTCGTTCGCGCCGTCGCCCACCGCCACCGTGCGTGCCGGGTCGACACCGTCCGCCGCGGCCCACGCGAGCAACGAGTCCGCCTTCGCCCGGGCGTCGACGACGGCCCCGAGCACCTGGCCGGTCAGCACGCGGTCGCGCACCTCGAGGCGGTTCGCCCGGCAGTGGTCCAGGCCGAGTGCGTCGGCGAACGGGTCGAGGACCTCGTGGAACCCGCCCGACACGACGCCGACCGTTCCACCGGCGGCGTGGACGCCGTCGACGAGCTCGCGCGCACCGTCCGTGACCCGGACGGCCTGCTGCGCCTCGGCGAACACCCCGACCGGGAGGCCCGCCAGCGTCGCGACCCGCTCCCGGAGGCTCGCCGCGAAGTCGATCTCGCCGCGCATGGCCCGCTCCGTGACCGCCTGGACACGTGGCCGGGTCCCGGCGGCGTCGGCGAGGAGTTCGATGACCTCGTCCTCGAGCAGGGTGGAGTCGGCATCGAGGACGACGAGGAAGCGCGGCACCCGACCACGCTACCGGGACGCCCGGTCGTGTGACGGTGGCCGGCGTCACGGCCGACGACGAGGACCCCGCCACCCGGAGCGGGCGACGGGGTCCTCGTCGGGTCGGACGGTGGCTCAGGCCTCGACGCGGACGCCCTTGCCGACGACGGTGATCCCGGAGTCGGTCACGGTGAACCCGCGGGCCTCGTCGGCCTCGCGGTCGAGACCGACCGAGGCACCGGGGGCGAGGACGACGTCCTTGTCGAGGATCGCGCGGTTCACCACGGCACCCGCCCCGATGGTCGCCCGTTCGAAGACGATCGAGTCGAGGACCCGCGCCTGCGAGTCGATGGTCGCCCACGGGCCGATGACGCTGCGTTCGACCTGGGCGCCGGAGAGCAGGCACCCGAGGGAGACGATCGAGTCGACCGTCGCGCCGGTGTTGCCGTTCGCGTCGCGCACGAACTTGGCCGGGGGCAGGTTCGTCTGCTGGTTGAAGATCGGCCAGTCCTGGTTGTACAGGTTGAAGACGGGCACGGGTGCGATGAGGTCCATGTGCGCGTCGAAGAACGAGTCGATCGTGCCCACGTCCCGCCAGTAGTACTTGTCGCGGTCGTTCGACCCGGGCACCTCGTTGCGCTGCAGGTCGTAGACGCCGGCGTCGCCGCGCGCGACGAAGTCCGGGATGATGTCGCCACCCATGTCGTGGTTCGACGTCTCGATCTGGCCGTCCCGCAGGACCGCGTCGACGAGGGCGTCGGCGTCGAACACGTAGTTGCCCATCGACGCGAGCACCTCGCCCGGGGAGTCCGGCAGGCCGGTGGCGTCCTTCGGCTTCTCGAGGAAGGCCTCGATGCGGGTCGGGTCCGCGTCGTCGACCTTGATGACGCCGAACTGGTCGGCGAGCTCGATCGGCTGCCGGATCGCGGCGACGGTGGCGCTGCGACCGGAGGCGATGTGGGCCTCCACCATCTGTGAGAAGTCCATCCGGTACACGTGGTCGGCGCCGACCACGACGACGATGTCGGGCCGCTCGTCGCGCATCAGGTTGAGGGACTGCAGGATCGCGTCGGCCGAGCCGGCGAACCAGCGCTTACCGAGCCGCTGCTGCGCGGGGACCGAGGCCACGTAGGAGCCGAGCAGCCCCTCCATGCGCCAGGTCTGCGAGACGTGCCGGTCCAGTGAGTGCGACTTGTACTGCGTCAGGACGACGATGCGCTGGAGCCCGGAGTTGACCAGGTTCGACAGCGCGAAGTCCACGAGGCGGAAGTTCCCACCGAACGGCACGGCCGGCTTCGCACGGTCCGCGGTGAGCGGCATGAGTCGTTTGCCCTCGCCGCCGGCGAGGACGATGCCGAATACCTTCTTCGTTGCCATGTCGTTCACAGTAGGCGTCAGCACTGGGAAACCGTTACCGTGAACGCGTGCGAGTCGATCTACTGACCAGGGAGTATCCGCCAGAGGTGTACGGCGGAGCCGGTGTCCACGTTGCCCAGCTGACCGCGGCGCTGCGGTCCGGGAC
>NZ_QKLJ01000025.1:0-12279 GCF_003224415.1 Curtobacterium sp. MCBD17_023 | reverse complement strand
GGTCGAGGACCGCTCCGGTGCTGGTGCTGGTGCTGTCGGTCATGAGACCACCAGCCTACGGCCCGGCGCGGTCGGCGACCGGCGCGGCGGTCCGACCCGGCCGGGAGGCCCGTCCCGCGCGGTCCGGCTGGCTCAGCGGACGACGTGCCCGGTGGCGCGCAGCGCGTCCTTGACGTCGCCGACGGTCATCTCGCCACGGTGGAAGACGCTCGCCGCGAGGACCGCGTCGGCTCCCGCGTCGATGGCCGGTGCGAAGTGCTCGACGCGTCCCGCGCCTCCCGAGGCGATGACCGGCACCGAGGACACCGCGCGGACCGCGGTGACGAGCTCGAGGTCGAACCCGTTCTTCGTGCCGTCCGCGTCGATCGAGTTGACGAGGAGCTCGCCCGCGCCGCGCTCGACCGCGTCGCGCGCCCAGGCGATCGCGTCGATGTCGGTCTCGGTGCGGCCGCCGTGGGTCGTGACGACGAAGCCCGAGGTGGTGCGGGCGGAGCGCTTGACGTCGAGGGAGAGCACGACCGCCTGCGAGCCGAACCGGTCGGCGATCTCGGTGACGAGCTCGGGCCGGGCGATCGCGGCGCTGTTCACGCCGATCTTGTCCGCACCGCACTGCTGCAGCCGCGAGACGTCGTCGACGCTCCGGACACCGCCCCCAACGGTGAGCGGGATGAACACCTGCTCGGCGGTGCGGGTGACGGTGTCCCACATCGTCGCGCGGTTCTCGACCGTCGCCCCGACGTCCAGGAAGGTCAGTTCGTCCGCGCCCTGCTCGTAGTAGCGGGCGGCCAGCTCGACCGGGTCGCCGGCGTCCTGCAGGTCGAGGAAGTTGACGCCCTTGACGACCCGGCCGCCGGACACGTCCAAGCACGGGATGACACGGACGGACACGCCGCCGAGGGCGGTCGCGACGGGCGCGTCGGTCACAGGCGTGCGGCGTGGATCGGGCTGACGAGGATGGCCCGCGCGCCGAGGTCGTAGAGCGCGTCCATGATGAGGTTCGCGTCCTCGCGCGGGATCATCACCCGGACCGCGGACCAGTCGCGGTCGTGCAGCGGTGAGACGGTCGGTGACTCGATGCCCGAGGCGATCGCCGTCGCTCGTTCGAGCAGCTCGGACGGGATGTCGTAGTCGAGCATGACGTACCCGCGGGCGACCAGCACGCCCTGCAGGCGGCGGCGGAGGACGTCGATCCCGGCGATGGTCTCGTCCGTGGTGATGAGGACCGCGGTGGACTCGAGGATGACCGGACCGAAGATCTCGAGGCCCGCGGCGCGGAGCGTGCTGCCGGTGGACACGACGTCCGCGACCGCGTCGGCGACACCGAGGCGGACCGCGCTCTCCACGGCGCCGTCGAGCTTCACGAGCGTCGCGGTGACGCCGTGCCGCGCGAGGAACTCGCCGACGAGTCCGGGGTAGCTCGTCGCGACCCGGACGCCCTGGAGGTCCTGCAGCGCCGCGTAGCGACCGGGGGCCCCGGCGAACCGGAAGGTGGAGTCGGCGAACCCGAGCGCGTCGACCTCGTGCGCGGCCGAGCCGGAGTCGAGCAGCAGGTCACGGCCGGTGACGCCGACGTCGAGCGCGCCCGAGCCGACGTAGGTCGCGATGTCGCGCGGCCGCAGGAAGAAGAACTCCACCCCGTTGCGCTCGTCGAGCAGGTGCAGCGCCTTCGGGTCACGGCGACCGGCGTACCCGGCCTCCCGGAGCATCTCGGAGGCGGTCTCGGACAGGGAGCCCTTGTTGGGCACGGCGATGCGGAGCATCAGGGGTCTGCTTCCTGGAGGAGGGTCGGTGACGGGTCTGCGGTGCGCTGGACCAGCGCTCCCTACAGATGTCGCCAGACGTCCGCCGGGGTGAGGCCCTTCGCGACCATGAGCACCTGCAGGTGGTACACGAGCTGCGAGATCTCCTCCGAGGTGCGCTCGTCGCCCTCGTACTCCGCCGCCATCCAGACCTCGGCGGCCTCTTCCACGATCTTCTTGCCGATCTGGTGCACGCCGGCATCCAGTTCGGCGACGGTGCCGGAGCCCTCCGGGCGCGTCCGCGCCTTCTCGGTCAGCTCCGCGAACAGGTCGTCGAACGTCTTCACGCTCCCAGGCTACCGGTCCGCGAGGGCACGCTGCGCCGCCGCCCGGAGATCGGCGATGCGCGCTGCCGGCTCCCCGCCGTACACCGCGGAGCCGGCGACCAGGGTGTCGGCGCCGCTCCGCACGGCCTGGGGCACGGTGTCGACCGCGATGCCGCCGTCGACCTCGAGCCAGACGTCGAGCCCCGACGCGTCGACCGCCGCGCGGGCGTCGGCGAGCTTCGGCATCACCTCGGGCATGAACGACTGCCCGCCGAACCCCGGCTCGACGGTCATGAGCAGGACCATGTCGTAGGCGTCGAGGTGGTGCAGCACCTGGGTCACCGGCGTGCCGGGCTTCAGGGCGACGGCGGCACGGGCCCCGTTCGACCGGATCGCCGCGGCGGTGGCCACGGGGTCGGTCGCCGCCTCGAAGTGGAACGTGACGCTGGCCGCGCCGGTCTCGGCGTACTTCGGTGCCTCGGTGTCGGCGTCGGTGATCATGAGGTGGACGTCGAGCGGGACCGGCGAGACCTGCTGCAGGCGCTGCACGATCGGCAGCCCGAGCGTCAGGTTCGGCACGAAGTGGTTGTCCATGACGTCGACGTGCACCATGTCGGCGGTGTCGATGCGCTGGAGCTCGCGCTCGAGGTTCGCGAAGTCGGCGGACAGGATGCTCGGCGAGATGCGGATCGTCACCCGTCGAGCCTACCGGCCGCGGTTCAGGCCGTTCGGCGCACGAGTGCGATGAACATCGCGTCGGTGCCGATGCGGTGCGGCCAGAGCTGCACCGTCCGGCCGTCCGCGACCCGGGGGTCACGAGCGGCCACCGACCGGACCACGGACGCCGTGTCGAGCTGCTCGAGCTCGTGCCCGTGGCGGCGCATCAGGGCGTCGACCTGTCCGCGGGTCTCCGCCAGGTGCGGCGAGCACGTCACGTAGGCGAGCGTGCCGCCCGGTGCGAGGACCCGGACCGCGGCCTCGAGCAGTTCCTCCTGCAGGACGGCCAGCTCCGCGACGTCCTCGGGCTGCTTCCGCCAGCGGGCCTCCGGACGACGGCGCAGCGCACCGAGCCCGGTGCACGGCGCGTCGAGCAGGATGCGGTCGAACCGCACGCCGGAGCCGTCCTGTCCGAACCGACGGCCGTCGCCCTCGACCACCGTGACGGTGTCGCGGAAGTCCCGGAGGGCCTCCCGGACGAGTCCCACCCGGGCCGGGACGAGCTCGTTCGCGACGAGGGTCGCCCCGGCCTGCGCGGCCTCGGCCGCCAGGAGCGCCGCCTTGCCGCCGGGACCGGCGCAGAGGTCGAGCCACCGCTCGCCGGGCCGGACCTCGGAGGACCGGGAGAGCGCGAGGGCGGCGAGCTGCGAACCCTCGTCCTGCACGCGGAGGCGCCCGGCCGCGACGCCGGGGACGCGTGCCGGGTCGCCGGCGACCCCGCGGATGCCGACCGGTGAGACGGGCACGTCGGGCGCGACCGGTGCGGTCGCGGGCGCGGTGTCGCCACCGGCGGTGTCGGCGGCGGCGGCGTCGTCGCCGACAGCGCGGTCGCCGGTCGTGTCGTCGTCGACGGGACCGACGGGAGGCTCGTCACCGGAGGCGTCGCCGTCACCCGTGGCGCGCGCGGTCGCCTGCTCGACGTCCTCCGCGGTGGCGACGCCGGGCAGTGCCGCGAGCTGGACCCGGGGCGCCTCGTTGTCGGCCGCCAGGAGTGCGACGAGTTCGTCGCGGGAGCGCTCGGCGGCGAGGGCGTCACGGAACGCCGACACGACCCAGACCGGGTGCGACCACCGCGTCGCGAGCAGTGCCTCGCCACCGAGGCCCGCCGTCACCAGGGCGTCCCACTCCTCCGGGGTCTTCGCGGCGACCTTCCGCATCACGGCGTTGACGAAGCCGGTCGCCCGGGCGACCCCGACCTCTCGGGCGAGTTCGACCGTGGCGGACACGGCCGCGTGGGTCGGTGTCCGCATGGCGAGCAGCTGGTGGACGCCGAGGCGCATCACGTCGAGCACGTCGGCCTCGACGAGGTCCGCGCGACGTCCGGAGGCCAGGGCGACGACGGCGTCGTACCGGCCGATCATCCGGATGGTGCCGTAGGTCAGCTCGGTCGCGAAGCCGGCGTCGCGGGCGCTCAACCCGGCGCGGCGGATGCGGGTCGGCAGCAGGAGGTTCGCGTAGGCGTCGTCGACCTGCACGGCACGGAGCACGTCGAACGCGACCCGGCGGGCGCTGACCTGGCGGGCTGCCTGGGGACGACCGCCGGTCCGACGACCGCCGACACCGGGTCCGCCGCTGCGCCGGCCCTCGTCGCCGCTCCCCTGTCGGCCCCGCGGCCGTGCCTGTCCCGCGCTCATGCGAGCACCTTCCCGTCGAGCGGACCGAGCCCGCGGGCCCAGGCCGCGGCGTCCATCGCCTTCTTGCCGGCCGGCTGCACCTCGCGCAGCACGAGCGGCTCGTCCGCCGTGCCGACCAGCAGCACACCGTCCACCAGTCGGAGCGCACCGGGGGCGGGACGCGGGGCGGTCTCCCCCGCGCCGCCCGGCCCGACCCGGCCCGCCCGGAGCAGCTTGACCCGGGTCTCGCCGAGCAGCGCGAACGCGCCGGGCTCGGGGGTGACCCCGCGGAGTCGTGCGTGCACGACGGCGGCGGGGGCTGCGAAGTCGGTGCGGCCGTCCTCGAGCGTCAGCTTCGGCGCCGTCGTCGGCTCGCCGACCTGGTCGGCGGCGACCGCGGTCCCGGCGGCGAGGTCGTCGACGACCCGGACGACGAGCTCGGCGCCACGCTCGGCCATCGCGCTGAGGACGTCGCCCGACGTCGCCTCGGGATCGATCGTGAACGGCTCGGTCGCGAAGACCGGGCCGGCGTCCAGGGCCTCGACGAGCTGGAACACCGTCGCCGCGGTGGTCGTCTCACCGGCCATCACGGCGCGCTGCACCGGGGCGGCGCCGCGGTACGCCGGGAGGTCCGAGAAGTGCAGGTTCACCCATCCGAGCCGCGGGGCGTCGAGGGCCGGACGGCGGAGCAGCGCCCCGTACGCGACGATCACGCCGAGGTCGACGTCCAGGTCCGCGATCCGGGCGGTCACCTCGTCGTCCACGCGGGCGGCCTCGATCACCGGGAGCCCGAGCTCCGACGCGACCTGCGCGACCGGCGTGGGGGTGAGCACGCGCTTCCGTCCCTGCGGCGTCGGCGGCCGGGTGAGCACCGCCGCGATCTCGTGGTCGGACGCCGCCAGAGCGCGGAGGGTGGGGACCGCGGCAGCGGGGCTGCCGGCGACGACGAGACGCATCGGACCAGTCTCCCACGAGACCCGGACGGGACGGGCGGCCGAGGTCGCGCTCGGTCCGCGCCGGGACTGGGTGTGTGCGGAGGCGGTCCTGCCTACGGTCGCTGGCACCTCGACGGAAGGACCACCATGACCAGCGACGCACTGCCCCTGCCCGACTTCGACCACCTCCCGCTCGGCAACCTCGCCGAACACGTCCGCCCGCTCGACCGCGACCAACTGCAGACCCTGCTCGACCACGAACGGGGCCACGGCGACCGACTGCCGGTCGTGCAGGTGCTGACCTCCCGCATCGCAGCCCTCGACGCCGGCGCCGAGCCGACCGGGACGGTCCCCGAGCACCTGCCCGAGGTCCAGCAGGGCACCGCCTCGCCCGCCGTCACGCCAGCGACCTCCGGCCCGGTGGTCAACCCGCCGTCGCACGGCGACCCGACCAACCCCGCCCAGCCGCGCTGAGCCCGGCAGCCGGAGGTCCCGTCGGCCGCTCCGTCCCCGTGACGAGGGTCCGCGGCACCTCCGGACGTCCCCGTCGTCGCACGGGTACGGTCACAGGCAATCCGCTGAAAGGAACGACCATGTCAGACCGACTGTCCACCCCCGCTCCCACCAGCTTCGCCGAGACGCCCGTCCAGAAGGGCGCCCTCGTCGTCGGGATCGTCTTCCTGCTCGTCGGCCTCGCCGGCTTCGTCCCCGGCCTCACGACCGGTGACCTGGGCGGCGCCGGCAACGACTCGATGGGCATGCTGCTCGGCATCTTCCAGGTGTCGGTGCTGCACAACATCGTCCACCTGCTGTTCGGCGTCGTCGGGGTCCTCGCAGCACGTCGTGCCAGCGGGTCCCGGTTCTACCTGGTGATCGGCGGCGTCGTGTACTTCGTCCTCTGGATCTACGGCCTCTTCACCGCGAACAGCGACAGCGCGGCGAACTTCGTGCCGCTCAACTCGGCCGACAACTGGCTGCACCTCGTCCTCGCGATCGGCATGGTCGCGCTCGGCGTCGTGCTGTCCCGCGGCCGTCGCGCACCGGTCGGTGCGGAGCGCACTGCTCGCTGATCCGCGTCGGTGACGGACGGGAGGCCCGTGGCGGGATCGCCACGGGCCTCCCGTCCGTCCGGGCCGCACAGCGCGGGGGCGCGTGCAGCGCGGGGCGCGTGGAGCGCGGGGCGCGTACAGCGCGGGGCCCGTTCAGCGCGGGTCAGACCTCGGAGAAGGGTTCGGCGTCGTCCATCCGGACCCGGAGCGCCGGGGCCGCCCGCCGCTTCGTGCCACCGGCGACGACCCGTCGTGTCGAGGAGCGCCGGATCACCTCCGCCTTGAGCGTCGCCGCGACCTCGGCGCCGTGTCCGTACGGGAAGCGCACGATCGCGCGGACCGTGCCCGGCGTCGGGTCCTCCACCGGGACGGGCCCGAGGACGGGCCCCACCGGAGCGTCGCCGAGTGCCTCGACCGCGCCGGTGACGGCCTCGTCGGTGCCGGTGAGGGTCGCGACCCGGACGGCCGGCGGGAAGAACAGCTCGCGGCGGTCGGTCAACTCGTCGTGCGCAGGCAGGTCGAGCCGCCAGAGTGCCATCGCGTTCGCGAGCTTCCCGCCGATCCCGACCAGGTAGACCGGAGCACCGGGCGCGCCCTTGGCCGCGGCGTTCGCCCACACGCGCAGGACGTCCTCCTGCACCCGGAGCCCCTCCCGCGCGAGCATCCGCTCGCCGTCGAGGAGCAGGACGCACGCGTACCCGCCGGCGACGTCCGGCTCGGCTCCGCGGGTCGCGACGACGACGGCGGGACGCGCCGTGACCTCGTCGATCGGGCGGGACCCGTCGGCGACGACGATGCGGGTGTTCGGGAAGGCCCGGCCGAGTTCGTCGGCGGTGCGCTGTGCCCCCTGGCCGACCGGCTTGAGCGTGCCGTTGCCGCACGTCGGGCAGCGGTAGCCGGCGGCGAGGGCACCGCAGAACCGGCACTGCGGGGTGGACCCCGCGTGCGGACTGCCGAGCGGGCCGCCGCAGACCCGGCAGTGCGCGCGCTCCCCGCACTCGGAGCAGACCAGTCCCGTCCCGAACCCGGGGTTCGACACCTGGACGAGGACCGGACCCTCACGACTCGCCTCGCGGGCGGCCCGCCACGCGCTGCTCGGGATCCGGGCCTGCGCGGCGAACCCGTCGGCGTTCGTCTGGTGCGCCGTCGGCACGACCTTCGGCACCCGGACCCGGTGCGGAGCGAGCTCCTGCAACCAGCCGAGCTCGACGAGCCGCTGCACGTCGGTGCTCCGGGCGTGCGAGAGCATGAGCAGCGCCGCGCCCGACTGCGCGGTCCGCACGAGGGCGACGTCCCGGGTGTGCACGTACGGTGCACGCTGCTCGGCGAAGGACGGGTCGCCGTCGTCCCACAGCGCGATGAGCCCGAGGTCGGCGGCCGGGGCGTACACGGCGGCCCGGCTGCCGATCGCCACCACGGGGTGGGTCCGGGCGGTCAGGAGCGCACGGGCCCGCTGCCCGTTCGTCTGCTTGGCGTCGAAGCGGACGACCCGCTCCGGCGGCAGGAGGACGTGCAGCGCACGCTCGAGGTCGGCGACGTCCCGGAAGTCGGGGACGGCGAGCACGGCGGAGCGCTCGCCCGCCAGGGTGTGCGCCGCGGCCTGGGCCAGGGTGGCGGCCCAGCCCGGCACCCAGACGCCGTCGGGCGCGTCTGCGGCGACCGGCTGCGGACCGCCGTCGGCGGGAGCAGGGCCGTCCGCTGTCGGGTCGGCGTCAGCGCCGGCGTCAGCGTCGGCGTCAGCGTCAGCGTCAGCGTCAGCGTCGACGTCTGGCTCCGTCGCGGGCGTCGGTGCCGGTGCCGGTGCCGGTGCCGCGAGCAGCACCGGGTGCGGGACGGCACTGACCGCCGCACGGCCACCGGCGTCGATGACGGCCTCGAGCGCGCCGTCCGCGTACCCGGTGACCGGGACCGCCTCGACCGCCGGCGGGACGTGCTCCGGGTCCCGCTCGAGCCAGGCCTTCTCGGGCCGGACCTGCCGGGTCGGCACCGCGAGCCGCAGCACGTCACTCGCGACCCCGGCGGCACGGTCGGCCACGGCCCGCGCGAGTCGCCAGACCTCGGGCGCGAGCACCGGCACCGGGCTCACGAGTTCCTCGATGACGCTGAGTTCCCCCGGGAAGTCGTGTTCCGGGGACAGGGCGTCGTCCGACACGACCTCGACCACGTAGGCGTCGGTCATGCGCGCACCGGAGCGCAGCGGCACCTTCACGCGGACCCCCGGCACGCAGTCGTCCTCGAACTCGGCCGGCACCCGGTAGTCGAACAGACGGTCGAGCTGCGGGAGCGGCGAGTCGAGGACGACGCGCGCGACGGTGGCCACGGAGGGCCTCAGGCGGTGGCGGGGACGAGTCCTGCCGCGGTGCGGAGCTCCTCGACGCGGTCGAGCTGCTCCCAGGTGAAGCCGGGCAGGTCGCGACCGAAGTGCCCGTAGGTCGCCGTCTTCGCGTACTTCGGCGTGAGCAGGTCGAGGTCGCGGATGATCGCGGCCGGTCGGAGGTCGAACACCTCGGTGATCGCGGCTTCGATCGTGGCGTCGTCGACGTGGCCGGTGCCGAAGGACTCGACGTACAGACCGACCGGCTTGGCGCGACCGATCGCGTAGGCGACCTGCACCTCGAGCCGGTCGGCGAGTCCCGCCGCGACGGCGTTCTTGGCGACCCAGCGCAGGGCGTACGCCGCCGAGCGGTCCACCTTCGAGGGGTCCTTGCCGCTGAACGCGCCACCGCCGTGCCGCGAGGCCCCACCGTAGGTGTCGACGATCACCTTGCGCCCGGTCAGGCCGGCGTCGCCCTGAGGTCCGCCGATCTCGAACCGACCGGTCGGGTTCACGATGACGTCCACACGGGACGAGTCGAGGTCCACCAGGTCGAGGACCGGACGGATGACGTGCTCGGTGATGTCGGCCGTCAGCTGCTCGAGCGTGACGCTCGGCGCGTGCTGCGTCGACAGCACCACGGTCTCGACGGTCTTCGGCGTGACGCCGTCGTACCCGACCGTGACCTGGGTCTTGCCGTCCGGGCGCAGGTACGTCAGCTCACCGGACTTGCGGACCGCTGCGAGCTTCTCCGCCAGGCGGTGTGCGAGCCAGATGGCGACGGGCATGTACTCGGGCGTCTCGTTCGTCGCGAAGCCGAACATGATGCCCTGGTCGCCCGCGCCCTGGCGGTCGAGCGGGTCCACCCCGGCACCCGAGCGGGTGTCGAGCGACTCGTCGACGCCCTGCGCGATGTCGGGCGACTGCGCACCGATCGAGATCTCGACGCCACAGGTACGGCCGTCGAAGCTCACGTCGGAGGAGTCGTAGCCGATGCCCGTGATGACGTCACGGACCAGCTGCGGGATCTCGACGTAGCCGGAGGTGGTGACCTCGCCGGCGACGTGCACGAGCCCGGTCGTCACCATCGTCTCGACGGCGACCCGGGCGTGCGGGTCGACCGTGAGGAGGGCGTCCAGGATGGCGTCCGAGATCTGGTCGCAGATCTTGTCGGGGTGGCCTTCGGTCACCGATTCCGACGTGAAGAGACGGAGTGCGCTCGTCACCGGGATCAGACGGTGGGCTGCTGCTGCTTGGTGACGGTCAGCTTGTCCTCGTTGATCTCGTGGAGCGCGACCGAGAGCGGCTTGTCGTCGATCGTCGAGTCGACGAGCGGGCCGACGTTGTCGAAGAGCGAGCCCTCGTGCAGGTCGGCGTAGTAGTCGTTGATCTGGCGGGCGCGCTTGGAGGCGAAGATCACGAGCGCGTACTTCGACTCGACCTTGCTGAGCAGGTCGTCGATGGGCGGGTCGATGATGCCCTGGGGGTTGGCCATGGGGTTGCTCCTCGTCGTCGGTGCACCCGTCAGGGCGCAGAGAACAAGTCTACGACCTCGCGTGCCGCCGTGCTGACATCCGAGTTCACGATCCGCACGTCGAACTCGTCCTGCGCGGCGAGCTCCACCTTCGCGGTCTCGAGCCGCCGGGCCTGCTCCTCGGCGGACTCGGTGCCGCGGCCGATGAGCCGTCGGACGAGTTCGTCCCAGGTCGGCGGCAGCAGGAACACGAGCACCGCCTCGGGCATGGCGTCCCGCACCTGCCGGGCACCCTGCAGGTCGATCTCGAGCATGACCTTCTCGCCGGCGTCGAGCGCACGGTCGATCGGCGGCCGCGGGGTGCCGTACCGGTACGAGTTGTGCACGGTGGCGTACTCGAGCAGTTCGCGGTCGCGGATCATGCGGTCGAACTCGGCGTCGTCGACGAAGTAGTAGTGCACCCCGTCGACCTCGCCCGGGCGGGGCTTGCGGGTCGTCGCGGACACGCTGAGGTTCACCTCGGGGTACTGCTCGCGGATGTAGGCGCTGACGGTGCCCTTCCCGACCGCGGTCGGCCCCGCGAGCACGACGAGCTTCGAGGCCCCCCGCTTGCGCCCACGTGCCGCCAACCAGTCCGCGAGCTCGGTGCGCTGTCGGCTGCCGAGGCCGCCCAGGCGCTTGGACGGCGCGATGCGGAGGGCGCCCATCACGGCCTCGGCTCGGGCCGGACCGACACCGGGCAGGCTCGTGAGGAGGTCCCGCACCCGGAGCGACCGCTCGGCGGCGGTCGCCGCGACGTCCGACTCGTCCTCCGACCACGCGGCCTTGGCGACCTCGAGCGGCGACCGCTCCCCCGACGCCACCGCGGCCTTGACGGCGGCACGTGCTCGTCGTGCGGCGACGGCGGCCTTCGCGGCCGCGACACGGTCGACCTCCGGCGGGTTCCGGTGCGCGGGGAGCTCGGCGCGGTCGTCCGTGGACGTGTCGGGCGCTGCCCCGGTCTGCTCGGTCACGCGGCCACCGCCAGGGCGCGCGCGATCCGCTCCGCGCGGTCCGCCACCAGGCCGGCGACGGCGTCCGGACCGTCGACGAGCAGGCCGCGCGACTCGTTCACCAGGACCTGCTCGGCACGGCTGCCGTACAGCCCGCGGAGGTCCTCGATGCGTGCGCCCTGCGCGCCGAACCCGGGCGCGAGCACCGGCGCCGCGCCGATGTCGTCGGCGGTGATGCCGAAGTCGTCGAGGTCGAGCGTCGCGCCGAGCACGAGCCCGACGTCCCCCAGGGCCTGGTCGGCCGTCGTCCGGTTCTCGTCTGCCACGTCCACGACGATACCGGCCGCCACGGTCCGACCGGCACGCGGCCCCTCGGCCACCACCGCCGTCTGGAGCACGCGTGCCTCCGGGTTGCTCGTCGCGGCGAGCACGAACACACCCGCTCCGTGCGCACGGGCGACGCGGATCGTCCCGGCGAGCGAGGCGTACCCCAGGTACGGCGACACGGTCATCGCGTCCGCCGCGAACGGCCCGTCGCGGTCCAGCCAGGCGAGCGCGTAGTCGTCCCCGGTGGACCCGATGTCGCCGCGCTTCACGTCGGCCACGACCAGGAGGCCCGCGTCCCGTGCCCGACGGATCGTCGCCTCGAGCGCCCGGAACCCGGCCGCCCCGGCGGCCTCGAAGAACGCGACCTGCGGCTTCACGACGGCCGCACGGCCCGCGGCCGCGTCGACGAGGGTGGCGCCGAACGCCGTGAGGCCCTCCTCGTCGCGGCCGAGCCCCCACGCCGCCAGCGTGGCGGCGTGGGGGTCGATCCCGACGCACAGGGCCGAGCGCGCGTCGATGGCGGCCGCGAGCCGGACGCCGAACGGCGTCACCACCCGGCCCGCTCGAGCGCGTAGTCCTGCAGGCTGCGGACGCTGTGCGGCGTCCCGATCGTCTCGATCGCCGCGACCGCCGCGCCGAGTTGCGAGATCGTCGTGAACAGCGGCTTGTCGGCCGCCACGGTGGCCGCACGGATCTCGTACCCGTCCGCACGACCCGAGGCACCGCTCGGCGTGTTGATGACGATGTCGACCTCGTTGCGGGCGAGCAGGTCGACGACGCTCTCCTGCCCCTG
>NZ_QKLJ01000024.1:0-24037 GCF_003224415.1 Curtobacterium sp. MCBD17_023 | reverse complement strand
AGATGTGTATAAGAGACAGGGCCGGGGCGGAACCGCGGGCAGGACCCGGGGCGGGGACGCACCCCGGAGTCTGTCAGGCCACTCAGGCAGGGTGGCGGGATGACGACCGCCGTACCCTCGACCGTCGCCCACGTCGGCGCCACCACCGCGTCCTCCGGATCGGGAGGTGGCCCGGACCCCGACATCGGCGGGCTGACCGGCCTCGTCCTGCAGGTGATCGACACGATGGGGGAGTGGGGCGTCGCCCTCATGCTCTTCATCGAGACGGTGTTCCCGCCGATCCCGTCCGAGGTGATCCTGCCGCTCGCGGGCTTCCTCGGCGGCGCCGGGCGCATGGACCTGACGCTCGTGCTCGTCCTCGCGACCGTCGGCTCGTACGTCGGGGCGCTCGTGCTCTACTGGCTCGGCGCGGTGATCGGCTTCGAGCGGACCGTCCGGTGGTTCGGCAAGCTCCCGCTCGTCGACGAGGACGACTTCCGCAAGGCGGCGTCGTGGTTCCACCGGCACGGGAAGAGCGCGGTGTTCTTCGGGCGTCTCGTCCCCGTCGTCCGCAGCCTCATCTCACTGCCGGCGGGTGCCGACAGGATGCACCTCGCCACGTTCTCGGTCTTCACGATCCTCGGCAGTGGGCTGTGGAACTCGGTGCTCGTGCTCGGTGGCGCGGCGCTCGGCACGCAGTACGAGCGCATCGAGGGGTACACCGAGTGGATCGACCGCGCGGTGTACCTCGCCGTCGTGGTGGTCGTCGTCGCGTTCGTCGTCCGGCGCATCCGCCGGAGCCGCGCGGCTGCCCGGAACTGACCCCGGCTGCCCGGAACTGACCCCGGCGGTCCCGCAACCCCGGCGACCACGCCGAGCGCGCTCGTCACTTCGCGGTGAGCGCCGACTCCTTGTGCGCGGCCTGCTTGCCCGACTTCTCCGACTCGATGATCCAGTACGGGTCGTCGTCCGTCGGCTTGAAGGTCTGCCCGTCGAACTCGAAGTCCTCCGTCTTCTTCTCGACGAGCTTGCCCGTCGTCTTCCCCTGCGACGTGTTCCACTGGACTTCGTCACCCTTGCGCATGTCGGCCTCCCGCCGTCCTCCGGAGGACACTCCGTCCGGGACGTGGACGGTACGCGCGGCCGCTGGATCATCCCTGGTGCGCAGTTCCGGCCCTTGCGCCGGTCACATTCGGGTAACCGCGGCTCGGATCGGCGGGGCCGCGGGTACCGTGGCCGGGGAGTCACACCGCGAACACCCGACGCGGATCCGGACTCCCGAGGGATCGACGTGCACCATGAGCCTGGCCACCGACAGCGCGCGGGCGGAGACCGTCCTGGCAGGACGGTACCGTCTCGTGAAACTGATCGGCACCGGCGGCATGGGTTCGGTGTACGAGGCCCGCGACGAACACACGTACCGCGCGGTCGCCGTGAAGATGTTCGCCACGCCGGAGCGCATGACCACCGCGGACCGGGTGCGCCAGGAGCGTGAGATCCGCCTGCTCAGCATGCTCTCGCACCCCGGGCTCATCCCGCTCTACGACGCCGGCACGCACGACTTCGAGGACGGCCCGCACCGCTACATCGTGATGGAGCTCATCGCCGACGCGACGCTGCTCCGCCGCCTGGCCGAGGGGCCGCTGCACAACTACGAGGTCGCGGACCTCGGCGCCCAGCTCGCCGAC
Organism: Curtobacterium sp. MCBD17_023; assembly: GCF_003224415.1. NCBI lineage: Bacteria > Bacillati > Actinomycetota > Actinomycetes > Micrococcales > Microbacteriaceae > Curtobacterium > Curtobacterium sp. MCBD17_023. The sequence goes on along the minus strand of NZ_QKLJ01000024.1, from coordinate 22,370 downwards.
GCCCTGGCGTACGTGCACTCCCGCGGGATCGTGCACCGCGACGTGAAGCCGGCGAACATCCTGCTGAGCGACGAGGGCGCCTCCGGGTTCGTCCGCACGGTCAAGCTCACCGACTTCGGCGTTGCGCACTTCGTCGACGGTTCCCGCCTGACGAACGACGGCACGATCATCGGCACCGCCGCCTACCTGTCGCCGGAGCAGGTCGCCGGGGAGCCGATCAGCTACGCCACCGACGTCTACTCGCTCGGACTCGTGCTGCTCGAGGCGCTGACCGGCGTGCAGGAGTACTCCGGCACCGTCATCGAGGCCGCGCTCGCCCGGCTCCGCCGCAACCCGTCGGTGCCCGACTCGGTCGCCTCGGAGTGGCGTGACCTGCTCACCAAGATGACCGCCCGCGACCCCGCGAAGCGCCCGACCGCGGTCGCGGTCGCGCGCGCTCTCCGCGGCGGGTCGACCCAGGTGACCGGACCGGTTCCGCTCGGTCCCGGTCGCGAGGTGCATCGACGCGAACACCGGATGCACCGTGCCGCCCACCGTCACGCACGACGTGGCACCTTCGACGCCGCCCGCCGCTGGCGCCGACGGAACGTCATCGCGGCGTCGGTCACCGCGCTCGCGGTCGCCGCCGCCTGCGTCGGCTCGTACGTCGTGGGCGCGCTGCACTGACCTGCACCGCATCGCCCGGCACCGCACCGACCGGCACTGCACCGCACCGCACCGCCAAGCCCGGCCGGCAGCGTTCGCTGAGCGCGCCGCTCCCGACCCGTCCGCGCGCGGAGCGATCGGGCAGGATGGGTGCATGAGCGACCAGCGCTGGATCAAGATCTGTGGCCTCTCGACGCCGGAGACCCTGGACGCCGCCGTCGACGCCGGTGCGGACGCGGTCGGCTTCGTCTTCGCCGCGGGCAGCCCCCGCACGGTGACCGCCGACGCCGCGAAGGCACTCGTGGAGCGGCTGCCGGACGGCATCGACGCCGTCGGGGTGTTCCGCGACCAGGCGATCGACGAGGTCGTCGGCATCGCCTCCGAGGTCGGCCTCACCACCCTGCAGCTGCACGGCCGGGAGTCCGCGTCGGACTTCGCCCGCGCCCGCGACGCCGGGTTCTTCACCATCCGGGCCGTCGCCGCCGCCGACTACCTGCGCGAGACGCCCGAGCAGCGCGCTTCCTTCGACCACGACCTCCTGCTGCTCGACGCGGCCGAGCCCGGGAGCGGACACCTCGTCGACCCCGCCACGCTCACGGGGTCGGTGGACGAAGCCTGGATCCTGGCCGGCGGCCTCACCCCCGCGAACGTCGCCGACCTCGTGCAGCGGCTCGACCCGGACGGCGTGGACGTCTCGAGCGGCGTCGAGTCGTCGCGCGGCGTCAAGGACGTTGCACGGATCCGCGCCTTCGTCGAGGCGGTCCGCAGCATCCCCTGAGCCGCCCGCGCGCGGACGACGGACGGGAGGCTCCCCGCCCGCCGGTGGGGAGCCTCCCGTCCGTCCCGTGGTCCGCCGTCAGGCGGTGCGGAGCGTGGGCACCAGCTCGCGGAGGAACGCGTCGGTGTCCTCCCAGCCCTCGACCGCGTGGCAGGGGACGCCGAGCGCCTTGACCGGGTAGTCGTTGCCCTCCGGGTCGAGCCGGTCCCCGACGAAGAGCATGTCGTCGAGCGCGATGCCGGTCAGCTCCGCGAGCCGCTGCATGCCGTACGCCTTGTCGATGCCCTTGCGGGTGATGTCGATGCTCGTGGAGCCGCCGGAGCGGACCTCGAGGTCGGGGAGCTCGGCCTGCACGCGGCGACGGAGGTCGTCCTTCTTCGCACCGGTCGGGTCCCACAGCTTCTTGACGTCCACCGGAGCCGTCTGGCCCAGCGCGGAGAACGTGATCTGCGAACCGCGGTCCTCGAGGATGGCGCCCCACGTCTCGGACTCCCAGTACCCGGCGGCCTTGGCCTGGGCCTCGACCGCGGCGAGGGCACGCGTCTTCTCGTCGTCGGTCAGGTCCTCGGCGTACTGCAGCGCCCAGTCCCCGGCGTCCCACCGGTAGTACCGCGTCCCACAGGTCGGCATGAGGTGCAGCGCGTCGACTGCCAGGCCGTCCCGGTCGCGGAGCGGGGACACGAGCTGCTGTTCGAACTGCTGGAAGTTGCCGCCGCTGATCACGGCGACGGGGACGACCTCGAGCAGGGACGCGAAGGTGTCGAGCATGCGGGGGTCGAGCGGCGACTTCGACGGGGCGAGCGTGTCGTCGAGGTCGAACGCGACGAGGCGGGGTGTGGACATGCCCTCGATCATGCCAGGACCCGGTGTCCGGACCGAGTGGGGCGGGCCCGGAGGCGTGCCGGGCCCGCCCGTCGGGTCACTCCTTGACGAGCACGACCTCGTCGAGCGGGAGGCGCGTGCGCTCCGCGGTCTCCCGGGCGGCGGCCTTCTCGTCGAGCTGCGACGGGTCGGCGACGTGCCCGATCGCGGTGACCGTCACGGGCACGAGGTGCTCCGGCAGGGCGAACGCCGAGCGGATGGCGTCGACCTCGAAGCCGCCCATCTGGTGCAGGTGCAGGCCCTCGGCGTGCGCCTGGACGGCGAGCGCGGCGACCGACTGGCCGAGGTCGTACTCCGCCCAGCGTCGCGGCTCGCCGTCCGCGGTCACCGGCTCGGCGATCGCGACGAGCAACGCACCGGCGCGGTGCGCCCAGGCGCCGTTGAAGCCCATGAGCGTCGCGTGGATCGCGTCGAAGGTCGGGGTGCCACGGCGACCGACGACGAAGCGGCGGGGCTGCGTGTTCGCGGCGGACGGCGCCCAGCGAGCGGCCTCGAGGAGCGCGTCGAGCTGGTCGTCCGAGATGGTGGCGGACTCGTCGAACGAGCGGGGGCTCCAGCGCTCCTCGAGGAGCGGCACGAGGGGCTGGCTGGAGTCGGTGGTGCGGGAGAGCGTCGTCGTCATGCTCGCTGGAACAACCCTCCGGGCGCACACGATTCCCGATCCGCCTGCGAGGATGGGCACGATGAGTGGTGTCCTGGTCGGCTTCGCGATCATCGGCGTCGTCATCGCGACCGGCTACGGCGTCGGGCGGGCGGGGTTGCTCGGGCCGCACGCGCAGTTCGTGATGAGCCGGCTGGCCTTCTTCGTGCTCATGCCGTGCCTGCTGTTCCACACGATCGCCACGGCCGACGTCGCGACGCTGTTCTCCCCGATGCTCGCCGTGTCGGCGCTCTCCGCGCTGTCGGTGGCCGTCGTCACCGCGACCGTGTTCGCGCTCGTGCTGCGGCGCCCGCTCACCACGACCACGGTCGGTGCGTTGGCGGCGTCGTACTCGAACGCGAACAACATCGGCCTGCCGGTCGCGGTCTACGTCCTCGGGCAGGCGACCGCGGTCGTGCCGGTCATCATGCTGCAGCTCGTCGTGATGGCGCCGATCGCGCTGACCGTCCTCGACGCGGCCACGGCCTCCAGGGGCGGCTGGCGACGCCGGGTGCTCGGCCCGGTGTCGAACCCGCTCATCATCGCGTCGCTGCTCGGGCTCGTCTGCTCGGTCACCGGGCTGACGCTGCCGGATCCGGTCCTCGAACCGTTCGTGCTCGTCGGCGGTGCCGCGGTGCCGGTCGTGCTGCTCTCGTTCGGCATGAGCCTGCACGGCTCGGCTCCGCTGCGGGACCCCGCGATCCGGCTCGACGTGCTGCTCGCGACCGGCGGGAAGCTCCTGGTGATGCCGGTGGTGGCGTTCCTGCTGGCCCGGTACGCGTTCGGCCTGGACCCCGCGCACGTGTTCGTCCTGACGGTCCTCGCCGGGTTGCCGTCGGCGCAGAACGTGTTCAACTACGCCCAGCGGTACGACGCCGCGGTCCCGGTCGCGCGGGACGTGGTGCTCCTGTCGACGGTCGGCTCGGTGCCGGTCCTGGTCGCGATCGCGGCGCTGCTGCACCCGTAGGCGGGCGCTCGGAGCGTCAGAAGATCATCGGGCGGTCGTCGTCCAGGACCGTGTCGAGGTCCAGGTCGACCGACACCGGCACGTGGTCGCTCGGGGCGTCGCCCTTCCGCTCGTCCCGGTGGATCGTCGCGCCGACGGTGACGTCCGCGAACGCCTGCGACCCCATGACGAAGTCGATGCGCATGCCCTCGTTGCGGGGGAAGCGGAGCTGCTTGTAGTCCCAGTACGTGTACCCGGTGGGAACGAGCGGCCGGACGACGTCCTGCAGCCCGCGCTCCTCGAACGTGCGGAACGCGGCGCGCTCCGGCTCGCTGACGTGCGTCGACCCCTCGAAGACGCGCATGTCCCACACGTCCTCGTCCAGCGGGGCCACGTTCCAGTCGCCCATCAGCGCGAGCGGCAGGTCGGGCTCGGCCGCCAGCCACTCGGATGTCCGGTCGGCCAGCTGGGCGAGCCAGTCGAGCTTGTACGTGTAGTGCGGGTCACCGAGCTCGCGGCCGTTCGGGACGTACAGGCTCCAGAGGCGGACACCCTCGACGGTGACCCCGATCGCGCGGGCCTCGACGGGCAGGCCCGGTCCCTCCTGGCCCTTGAGGAAGCCGGGCTGGCCGGGGAAGTCGCGGGTGACGTCCTCCATCGGCAGACGGCTGGCGAAGGCGACGCCGTTCCACTGGTTCAGGCCGTGCGCCTCGACCGTGTAGCCGGCGGCCTCGAACGCCTCGACCGGGAACTGCTCGGGCTTGCACTTGATCTCCTGCATGCCGAGGACGTCGACGTCCTCCCGCACGAGCCAGTCGACGACCCGACCGACTCGGGTCCGGACGGAGTTGACGTTCCAGGTCGCGACACGCATGCACCGAACCTACCGGGATCGACCGACCGGGCGGACGTGCACCGGGGACAGGGTGTTCCCTGGACGGACACATCACGACCAGGACCGCTGGAGGCACTCATGGCGACGACGACGAACTCCGACCGGGTGGACGGCACGACCACCGGCAGCACCACCACCCAGGTCACCTCGGCCGGGCGCACGATCATCGACGACGCCGTGGTCGCGAAGGTCGCCGGCATCGCCGCCCGCGACGTCCCCGGCGTCCACGCACTCGGCGGGAACACCGCGCGGGCCTTCGGAGCGATCCGGGACGCCATCGGGTCGAGCGACCTCGGGCAGGGCGTCCGGGTCGAGGTCGGCGAGACCCAGGCGGCCGTCGACCTGACGATCGTGGTCGAGTACCCGACGCCGATGCAGCAGGTGGCCGCCGCCGTCCGGCAGGCCGTCACCGACGCGATCACCGACCTCGTCGGCCTGCAGGTCACCGAGGTGAACATCGCGATCGTCGACGTGGACATCCCCGCACTCGACGCGCCGGTCGTCCCCGAGACGCGCGTCCGGTGAACGCCACCGTCGTCGGCATGGGCGTCGGCGCGGTCCTCGCGGTCGTCGCCCTGACGCTCGGCTTCTGGGCGTTCGTCGTGGTGGCCGTCGCGATCGCGCTCGGCGGACTGGTCGGTCGCATCGTCAGCGGCGACGTCGACGTGCGCCGTCTGCTCGACGTGCTCCGCGGACGACGGAGCTCCTCGTGAGCCAGGTGCCAGCCCCGGTGTCGGTACCGACCCCGGTGCCCGGCACCGACCGGATCGCGTCCCCCGCCCTGGTGCGCACCGCGCAGGCGGTCGCCGCCGAGGCGCTCCGCGCGCCCGTCCGGGAGGTCCGTGCCCGGGTCGTCGACGACGGCCGGGGTGCCCTCGCGGTCGAGGTGACGAGCCCGCTGGCCCTGCCGGTCCTCGGCTCGCACGACCTTCCGGACGAGCCCGTCCTCGGGACCGCGCACCGCGCCCGGACCACCATCGCGGAACGTTTCCGGACGATCACCGGGCGGGAGGTCGCACGCGTCTCGCTGACGTTCTCGTCCGCCGTCCTCGCGCGGCCGCGGAGGGTCCGGTGAGCACGAGCCCCGCGAAGGGGACCCCGCCCGTGCACGACGACCGCTTCGTCCGCCGGCTCGTCCGACGGGAGACGTCCGCGTCACGATCAGCGTCGGTCGTCGTCGCGATGACGATCGTCGTGCTCGTCGCGGTGACGCTGGCGACGGCCGCCGTGGCCGTCCTGCTCGGGCAGCGCATCGCCGGCGTCGACCCGCGGGACCTCGTGGACGCGGCCGTCCGTGCGCCCGCAGGGCTCACCGGCGCGGTGGTCGTCGCCGTCGGGGCCGTCCTCGCGCTGCTCGGGCTCTGGTCCCTGCTGCACGGCCTCCTGCCCGCGCGACGACCCCGGCACGTCCTCCGCTCCGACCGGCTCGGCGTGGTCGTCGACGACGAGGTGCTCGCGTCCGCCGCCGCGCGTGCCGCCCGGTCCGCCACCCGCCTGGCACCGGAGGCCGCCGTCGGGTCCGTCGGTCGGCGCACGCTGGACGTCGTCCTCCTGCCCGCCTCCGGCGTGGACGTCGACCAGGCCTCCGCTGCAGCTGCCGTCGACCGTGAACTCGCCGCCGTGGACGTCGTGCCGCCCGTCACCGCCCGGGTCCGGGTGCGTCCCACCGGCAGGGTCGACGGATGAACGGCACGAACCGCACGGTCGGCCGGATCGTCCTCGTCCTGGTCGGTCTCGTGCTCCTCGCCCTCGGGGTCGCCGTCGTCCTCGTGCAGACCCTGCCCGCCGCGGCCGACCGCTGGCATGCCGTGGCCGAGGCCGTGCTCGGCGGACTCGGGTCCGGAGCGGCACGGGAGGCCGCCGTGCCCGCATGGTCCTGGATGCTCGGCGGCGCGGTCGTTCTCGGCGTCCTGGCGCTGCTCGTCCTCACCTCGATCAAGGGCGGCCGGACCAGCACGGTCGTGGACGACGACGGGCCCGCGGAGGGCATGCCCGGACGGGTCCGCATCGAGGCCGCGGCGATCGAGCACGCGCTCTCGTCCGCGATCGCCCCGCTGCCGCAGGTCGCGTCCCTCGCCGTCGACGTCCGCCGGGTCCGTCGGCGCACCGCGGTCCGGATCCTGGTCCGCACCCGCCGTGGAGCGCCCCCGCGCGAGGTCGTCGAGCGGGTCGAGGCCGTCGTCGCCGACCTCGACGCACTGCTCGGGGAGCGCCTGCCGGTGCTGCTGCGGATCGCCCGCGGCGGGTCGTCCCGGCCGGACCGGGTGCGCTGACCGGTGCCCGGTTCCGTCGGTCACGGAGACGCGGGGGACGACACCGCGGCGGTCGGCCCGGTGACCGACGACCTCCTCGGCCGTGGTGGGCTGCCCGACGGCCCGGTCGAGGTCCCGGCCGCGGTCGTCGGGGTCGCCCGCGGGCGGCCGCTCGAGCCGGTGTGGGTGAACTCCGCCGGCGGACGGACCTTCCGTCTCGGCCCGACACCGGGCCGTGCCGAGGGCTACGTGAAGTGGGTCCCTCCGCGCTACGCGCCGTGGATCGACGCCGAGGTCGCACGGCTGCGCTGGGCGGCCCGCTGGTTGACCGTGCCGGAGGTGTTCGAGCACGGGGCCGACGGTTCCGGTGCGTGGATGGCGACCCGACCGGTGCCGGGTTGGAGCGCCGTGGACCCACGGTGGCGGGACGACCCGCGCGCGGCGGTGATCGGTGTGGGGGAGGGGCTCCGTGCGCTGCACGACAGCCTGCCGGTGTCGTCGTGTCCGTTCACGTGGTCGACGGACGAGCGCCTCGACCGGGCACGAGCGGCCGGTCGGAACGTCGACGCGATCGGTCCGCAGCCCGCGACGGACCAGCTCGTGGTGTGCCACGGGGACGCCTGCGCCCCGAACACGCTCCTCGGAGCCGACGGCCGCTGGGTCGGGCACGTGGACCTCGGCGCGCTCGGCGTCGCGGACCGGTGGGCCGACCTCGCGGTGGCGTCGATGAGCCTGGGGTGGAACCACGGCCCGGGCTGGGACGACCTGTTCCACGAGGCGTACGGGCTGCCGCAGGACCCGGAGCGGACGGCCTGGTACCGGGCGTTGTGGGAACTCGACGTGGACGACGTGGACGACCCACGGCGTGCGGCCTGACCCGCCGGGCGGTCTGACCGACCGGGTGGTCCGGTCGGGCGGGCGCTGCGGCCGGGCGCGGGCGCTGCGGCCGGGGCCTGGCGCTGCTGCCGGGCTAGAAGCCGACGCCGCGTGCGCCCATGAACGACACCGGGTCGACCGTGCCGCCGCCGACGTGGGTCTCGAAGTGCAGGTGGCACCCGGTCGAGTTGCCGGTGGAGCCGACGAGGGCGACGAGGGTCCCGGCGCCGACCTGCTGGCCGGGGCTGACCCGGAAGCCGCCGGCGACGATGTGCCCGTACGCGGTCTTCACGCCGCCGCCGTGGTCGATGCGGACGTAGTTGCCGTACCCGCCGTAGGGGCCGACGTACTCCACGGTGCCCGCGGACGCCGCGACGATCGCGGTCGAGCAGCCGCTGCCCAGGTCGATGCCGTCGTGCATGGCCGTGGCGCCGGTGTACGGGTTGACGCGGACCCCGTAGCCGCTGGTGATCCAGCCGCCCGCCGGTCGGACCCAGCCGGACCCGGACGGCGCCGTGGCACCGCCGCCGCTCGGTGCGGCCGGCGCGGCCGGTGCACTGCCGCCCTGGTTCGCCGCCGCGGCCGCGGCCTGCTGGTCCCGCAACTGCTGCGCCTGGCGTGCCAGCTCGGCCTCGAGGGCCTTCCGGCGACGCTCCTCGGCGGCCTTGCGGATCCGCTCGCCCTTCTCGTACTGGGCCTCGGTCGTGGCGCGACCCGACGTCAGGGAGGCGAGCTGGGCCTCCAGTCGGGACTTGTTCGCCTCCTGCTCGTCGTACGCGGCCTGCGCACGGTCGGACGCCGCCTGTGCTTCGCCCATCCGGTCCTGTGCGGCCTGTGCGAGCTCCTCGAGCGCGAGCGCGGCGCGGTCGGCCTGGTCGGTGAGCGACCGGGCGACGGACGCGTCGTTGGTGGCCGCGGTCTCGACCCGTTCGGCCTGCTCGGACAGCTTGCTCAGCGCGCCGAGGTCGTAGAGGAGGTCCCGCGCGTCCTCGCCGCCGGTGAGCACGCTCGTCGTGACGTCGGCACCACCGGACCGGGCCATCTGCGCGGCGAAGCGGCCGGCCTGGGCGGCACTCGCCTCGGCGACCTCGGCGTGCTCCTCTGCGTCGTCCCGCAGCGCCTGTTCCCGCTCGGCGGCGCGCAGGGCCCTGCGCTGGGCGGCCTCGAACGCGGCACCGAGCCGTTCGGCCTCGGCGCGGGCGGCGTCGACCTCGTCCGACAGACCGGAGATGATCCCGCGGATCTCGACGATCTGCGACTGCTTGGCGGACTCCTTGCCGCGGGCCGCGACCACGTCGTCCCACGAGGGGTACGTGGCGGCCTGGGCGGCGGGCGCGTCGAGGACGAGCGTGCCGATGAGACCGGCGATCGCCAGCCCGGTGGCGAGCAGACGCCGCCGAGCCGTCGGCGCGGAGCGGGGACGGGGGGCGGTGACCACGGAGCGAGACATCGCAACGGAGCCTATACATCTCCACAGGCGGTTCGCTGCGGCGACGCTCCGCTGTGGACGGATCCGTGGCGTGATCGAGCCTGTGGACGACTTCGTCGCCGCATCGGAGCCGGACGACGGCCGGTCGGAGGTCAGAACCCGCGCTCGTGCAGGATCCGCTCGGCCGACCCAACGACCGTCCTCTGCAGCACCTCGGCGCCGCGGGTCCCCGCGTAGTCGTGAACGTCGTACCCGTCGCAGTGCGTGATCGTGGCCGGGGGTCCGAGCGAGTCCTCCACGGGCGTCGTCCAGACGTCCCCGGACCCGACGACCACGTAGTCCGGTCGGGCGTCCCGGTAGGAGCCGAGGTCGACGAGCCAGGGGTAGGTGTCGAAGGTGTCCCGGACCTGGAGCAGCCGGACGTCCTGGTCCGCGTAGGCGGCGAGCGGACGGATCGTCCAGAACTGACCGACGCCGACGGGATCGCGGTCAGCGGTGCGGTGTGCGTCCACCCACCGGTCGAGGCAGGCGACCGGTCCGTACCGGGCGTCGACGACCGAGCGGACCGTGCCCGGCGTGACCGCGACGCCCGCGACCAGGACCAGGGCGGCACCCACCGCCGACAGCGTCCGGAGGGTCCGCGTGGGACGGTGCAGCCGGGTCTGCCGGACCGCGGTCCGGGCGAGTTCGCACACCGCGACGAGCGCCAGGAGCGGCATCGTCACGACCGGCTCCAGGTAGCGGGGTGTCTCCGAGCCGGCGACGACGACCCCGACGGACACCGCCACGATCGTCACGAGCGGCAGCGCGGTCGCGAGCAGCACCGCCCGGGAGGACCGCGTCCGCCAGGCCCAGACCGTGCCGCCCGCGCTGAGCAGCACACCGAGCAGCATGAGCAGCAGCCCCGCGTCCCCGGAGGCCGAGGCGGCACGGTCGTCGGTGAGCGCCGCGAAGAACGCCGCCGTCGCGCCGGCCCGGTCGGGGTGCACGTACGTCGACGGGTCCAGGGAGACGAAGGGGCGGAGCGGGATCCGGACGAGGTACCCGACCACGGCGCCGACGGCGAGGGCTCCGGCGACCAGGGCCGCCGGCCGCCACGGCACCCGGCGCGCGACGACGAGCAGGGCGAGCGTGACGACGACGGGTCCGGCGGACCACGGGACGTACAGCGGGTTCGACCCCGTGCTGAGTGCCGCGACGACGCCGACCGTCCCGAGCACCGGCAGCGACGCCCGGCCGGTCCGGACGGTGCGCAGTACGAGCACCGCGGTGGCGAGCATCGCGAGCACGGCCCCGTAGTAGTAGGTCGTCGTGAGCAGCAGGGAGGCGAGTTCGAGGGACGTCGCGGTCGCCGAGGACTCGGTCAGGACGAGCATCGTCACGAGCACGACGGCGAGGACCGACACCGCGATCCGGGCCGGGCGGGCGGCGGCGGGCATGAGCTCGTTCGCGGCCGCACGGACGAGCGCGTACACGGCGAGCAGCACCAGGACGCCGTTCAGCGCCAGGGCCTGCTGCGGTGTCGCGGTCACGGCGGAGACGGCCAGGTAGACCGGCAGCTCCGGGAAGAAGAACAGCGCCGGGGACATCGCCCACTCGAACGGCTGCCCGAGCGCGATCGACCGCGCCACGAGCGGCAGCAGCACGGAGTCGCCGTCGTACCAGAGCAGGGCGACCCGCTCCGTCGCGAGGACGTGGCGGAGCGCGACGACCGCCAGGGCCAGGGCGAGCAGGGCCCCCACGGCCTCGTGCCCGACCGCCCGCGCGACTGCGGAGCGGGGGCGGTGAGTGCCGGCCTCGAGCGGCCGTGCACCGTCCCGCGGTCGGACGAGGGGCATGACCGGAGCGTACCTGCGACGGCGTCCCGGGAGCCGGGCGGAGGGCTCCAGGGAGCGCGGACCGCCGGTCACCGCTAATCTTGGGCACCGTGACCCACGCGCGCGAGCAGTTGATCGAGCACATCAAGGCCGATGCGGTCTTCCACGGCGACTTCACCCTGACCAGCGGGAAGCAGGCGTCGTACTACATCGACCTCCGCAAGGTGAGCCTCGACCACCGCGTCGCTCCCCTCATCGGTCAGGTGATGGCCGACCTCATCGCCGACGTCCCCGACGTCGATGCCGTCGGCGGCCTGACGATGGGCGCCGACCCGATCGCCAGCGCGGTCCTGCACCAGGCCGCTGCCCGCGGGGGCTCCTACGACGCCTTCGTCGTGCGCAAGGAACCGAAGGACCACGGTCGCGGCCGCCAGGTCGAGGGGCCGGACGTCCGTGGCAAGCGTGTGGTCGTCCTCGAGGACACCTCCACCACCGGCGGGTCACCGCTCAAGGCGGCCGAGGCCCTCGAGCGCGAGGGCGCCGTGATCGCCGCCGTCGCCGTCGTCGTCGACCGGGACACCGGCGCGAAGGAGCGGATCGAGGCGGCGGGCTACCCGTACCTCGCTGCGATCGGGCTGGCCGACCTGGGGCTGTCCGCGTGACCGAGGAGCGTCCGGACGACGCGCGCGAGCCCGACGGCCCCGTCACCCCCGACTCCGGGGACGACGGCCGGGAGGCCCGCAGTGCGCCCGCCCCGGACGCTCCGTTCTCGGGCCTCCGCAGTGCCGCGGACATCTTCGGCGCCCCGCTGACGGAGGAGGAGTGGCCCTCCCGGCGCGAGCGCCGCGAGGCCGAGCGTGCCGCCCGTCAGGCCGGTCGGCCGGAGCCCGAGCCGTTCACCGCCCCGGCGTCCGTGCCGGTCGCCCCCGCGTCGGCACCGGCTCCCGCGTCGGCACCTGCCCCCGCCTCGGCACCGGCGCCCGAGCTGGACCCCGGCGCGACCCAGGCGATCTCGATGCCCGAGGAGCTCGCGCTGCCCGGTGGCGTCGCCGGTCGGGTCCCGCCGCCCGCGGCCGTGCCGCCGGTGTCGAACGCCCCCGACCCCCGCGCGATCGTCCTGCCCACGGCCCGCTCGGACCGGGAGGCCCGCGCGGCCGAGGCCCGGGCGATCGAGGACGAGCGTCGCCGCACCGACCCGGACGGCCTCGGACGGTCGGACGTGGACTGGCTCGGCCGCGTGCGGCCCGGCGCCGTGCCGTCGGCCGACCCGTCGTCGTCGCCGGGCGTGACGCCCGTGCCGCCGGCCCTCGCCGGTGGTCCGGACGCGCAGCCGCTCGGCGTCGAGGACGTCCTGCCCGCGACCGACGAACCGCCGACCTTCACCGAGCTCCTCCGGCTGCACGACGACGTGGACGGGGCCCCGCAGGCCGACCGCCCCTTCGACTGGTCGGTCCTCGGCGAGGAGACCGGCGAGGTGCAGACCACGCTGACCCAGGACGCCTTCGACACCAACCTCGTCGCCGCCGGGTCGTGGGCCACCGGGACGACCGTTCCCGACACTGCCTCCCACGCCGACCCCGATCCGATCGACCGCGTTCCGGCCGACGACGACCGGGCCGGCGAGCGGACGACGCCGTCGGGCGGGTCGAGCTGGTCGCTCAGCGACGAGGCCGCCCGGACCGGCGAGGTGTTCCCCGGTGACGTGACGGACGACGACAGCACGATGGCGATGCCCCTCGACCGCCACGGCGTCGACGACGACGGCGCGGGATCCCGCGACGGTGGCCACGACGACGGCGACCTCGACGGCGACCTCGAGGACGACCTGGACGACCCCGCCGGGACGGCTCCCACGGCCGCCTTCGCCCCGCGCTCGGCGGCTCCTGCCGTGCCGCCGTCGGTCCTCCCGGCCGTCGTGCCGCCGTCCTCCGCCACCCCGTGGTGGGAGGCGGAGGAGGACGAGTCGCCGCGGGTCGTGCCGGCGGACCGCGTCCCCCCGCTGGTCGAACCGGACCCGCGCACCGCACGCCGCGCACCGGAACCGCGCACACCCTCGGACGACCGCGCGTCCGGAGCCGACGGGACGACCGGCTCGGACCGTGTGCACGACCGGGACCCCGCCCCCGAGCGGGACGGCGCCCCGTGGCGCCTCGCGCCCGAGGACATCGACCAGTCCGAGTGGCAGGGTCGCGAGACGAGCGACACCGGCGTCATCAAGGACCTGTTCGGTACCGAGGCGATCCAGCAGCTCCGTGACGCGGACGCCGCCCGTGCCGAGGACACGAGCACCCGGATGATGCCCGCCGTCGCGGCGTCGCCCCCGTCCGGCCAGGCGGAGCCCAGGACGACGGACGCCGACCGTGCCAACTTCATCAACGAGGGGTTCGCCCGCCTGCAGAGCGAGGGACGGCGCGGCAAGCAGCTCCTGGTCTACGGCTCCGTCGCGATCATCGTCGTGCTCCTGCTCCTCGTCCTGGTCATCACCGCCTGGATCCGCGGGAACAGCCTCGAGGAGCAGCCGGCGTCGCCGTCGAGCAGCCCCGCCGGCGCGCTGGCGGTGCACCCGCCGACGAGCGCACTCGACTGACACGCCGACCGGCGGACCGACCGCGCCGAGCCGACACCCAGGCGTGGGGAGTGGAGTGGGATGGCCATGCCGACGCTCGCTTCGACCCTGACCGATCCCCGACCCGCCGTCCGTCTCCGGGCGGTGATGGCCGCCGGGACGACCCCGACCGTGGACGAACTCGACGTCCTCGTCGCGCAGTGCGCGGTCGAGCCGGACCTGCAGGTGCGGGAGATGCTCACGTGGGCGTTGGTGCGCCTCCCGGCCGCGGTGGTCGTCTCGCGGCTGCTCCAGGAACTCGAGCGCCCCGAGGCGCAGGCCCGGAGCCAAGCGCTGCACACGCTCTCGAAGATCCGCGACGGCTCCGTGTACCCGCAGGTCGCGGAGCGGCTGTCCGACCTCGATCCGGGTGTCGCCAGGACCGCGTGGCGTGCTGCCGTCCTGCTCGCGCCCGAGTCCGAGCGGCCGGAGCTCGCGAAGACGCTCGCCGTGCAACTCGGCCACGGTGACGAGGAGACCCGGCTGGCGTTGAGCCGGGCGATCGCCGGGCTCGGGTCCGAGGTCGCCGGACCGGTCCTCGCCGTCGCGGCAGAGCACCGGAACGCCGCGGTGCGGGAGCACGCGGCCGAGACGGCCCGGCTGCTCGAGGACCCGGACGCGGGGTCGGCGCTGGCGCTCGCCCGGGCGCGCCGTGAGGTCGCCCTCGGCCGGACGCGTTCCGCGAAGGGCTGACCGCCGGCGGCGGCAGTGCTGGCAGGGCAGCGCTCGGGGTTCCATGACCCGCCGTGGCCCTGCCCCCGCGGTTCCGGCATTCGCGCATCTCGGGCGCCGAGATGCGCGGATTCCGGAACCTCGGGGTGGGGGTCGGGCGCGCCGCGGCGCGGCGTGCCGTCAGTGCGGGGCGTCGGGCGTCAGCCAGATGGCGGTCGCCGCGGCGGCCGGGAGGTCCACCAGCGCCTCCGCCCCGCCGGCGTCACGGCGCGCGACCGCCACCACCCCGGCGTAGTCGCGCACCTGTTCCACGCGGAGGTGCGTGCCGAGCCCGACCCCGAGTTCGTCGAAGTACCGCAGCAGCGCCGGGTCGTCGTCCGACACCCGGCCGACGGTCCCGCAGACGCCGGGGTCGACGGTCCCGAGCAGCGCTCCGGGCGAGTCCGGCACGACCCCCTCAGCGCTCGGGATCGGGTCGCCGTGCGGGTCGTGCGTCGGGTGGCCGAGGTCGGCGTCCACCCGGTCGAGGAACGTCTCCGACACGGCGTGCTCGAGCGCCTCCGCCTCGGTGTGCACCTCGTCCCACGAGTACCCGAGCCGCTCGACCAGGAACGTCTCGATGAGGCGGTGCCGACGGACCATCGCCACCGCGGCCTGCCGACCGAGCGGGGTGAGCACGACGCCGCGGTACGGGGTGTGCTCGATGAGGCCGTCGCGGTCGAGCTTGCGGAGGTTGCCCGACACGGTCGACGCCGAGACGTGCAGGGCCGCCGCGATGTCCCGGGTGGCGAGGCCGTCGTCGCCGCGCTCGCCGGCCTTCCAGACGAGCTTGACGTAGTCCTCGGCCATCGTGCTGAGCGAGGGCAGGCGCATGCGCCAATGGTACGGCCGCTCCTGGTACAACCGGGAGGTGACCTCCGTCCAGCCTCCCGCCGTCCGATGTCGCCGTCGCGGGTGGTGGCCGGTCCCGCCGTCGCTGCTGGTCGGGCTCGCCCCGCTGGTCGTGTTCGCCGTGGTGAGCATCGTGCGCTCGCGCCCGAGCGACGACTACCCGGCGCTCGGCCGCACGGTCGACAGCGTGGTGCGCGACCTCGTCGTCCCCGAGGCGGTCGTCGCGGGCATCCTGGCACTGGTCGTCACCGCCCTCGGGTGGTGGCGGATCGCGACGGTCGACCCGGCGCGGGGCGGACCGCAGTGGACGATGGTGGCGCCGCTCCTCGTCCTGGCGGTGTGCCTCGGTCGGCTCCCGCTCCTCGACTGGGGTGGGAAGAGCCTGCGGTACTTCCTGCTCCTCGCGCTCGGGGTCCTGCTGGTCGGTGTCGTCGAGGAGCTGATGACCCGCGGCGTGCTGCTCGTCGGACTCCGCCGACGCCTGCCCGAGATCTGGGTGTGGGCGCTCTCGTGCGTGCTGTTCGGGCTGCTCCACTTCCTGAACGTCCTGTCCGGCGCCCCGGTCGCCACGACCGTCCTGCAGGTGGTGTTCGCCACCTCGTTCGGGTCGGTGCTGTACCTGGCCCGGCGCCTGACCGGCAACCTGCTGGCCCCGGTGCTGCTGCACGCCTTCTGGGACTTCGGCGCGATCGGCGTCAGCGCCTCCGCACCGGGGTCGGTCGACGTCCTGCTCGTCGGACTGCTCGGCCTCGCCACGATCGCGGTGCTGCTGCTCGGTGTCGTCGCCGGCGGGCTCGTCGCATGGCGGGATGACCGGGGCCGGCGCCTGCGCCGCCGGTGGCGGACCGTACCGCCCCTGGGAGCCGCCGCGGTGCGCGGTCCGGACACTGGCCTCCCGGCCGGAGCGGACGCCCCGGTCGAGCTGACGAGCTGACCGGTCTAGATCTCCACCTCGTACGGCTCGGTGTGCAGGAGCTCGTGCACGCCGGAGATGACCTCGCTCGGGCGGAACGGGTACTTGTCGATCTCGGCCTGGTCGCTGATGCCCGTCATGACGAGCACGGTGTGGAGGCCCGCCTCGATGCCGGCCTGCACGTCGGTGTCCATCCGGTCGCCGATCATGCCGGTGTTCTCCGAGTGCGCGCCGATTCGGTTCATCGCCGAGCGGAACATCATCGGGTTCGGCTTGCCCACCACGTAGGGCTGCTTGCCGGTGGCCTTCTCGATCATCGCGGCGATCGCGCCCGTGGCCGGCAGGACGCCCTCGGCGCTCGGGCCCGTCGCGTCCGGGTTCGTCACGATGAAGCGCGCCCCGTCGCGGATCAGGCGGACGGCCTTCGTGATCGCCTCGAACGAGTAGTTCCGGGTCTCGCCGACGACGACGTAGTCCGGTGCCGTCTCGGTCATGATGAACCCGGCCTCGTGCAGGGCGGTCGTCATGCCGGCCTCGCCGATGACGAACGCGGAGCCCTCCGGCATCTGCGACGCGCAGAAGTCGGCGGTGGCGAGGGCCGAGGTCCAGATCCGCTCCTCGGGGACGTGCAGCCCGGACTGGCGGAGTCGCGCGCTGAGGTCACGCGGCGTGAAGATCGAGTTGTTCGTCAGGACGAGGAACTCGGTGCCCTGGTCCTGCCACTGCCGGATCAACTCCGGGGCGCCGGGGAGCGCCTGGTTCTCGTGGACGAGCACGCCGTCCATGTCCGTCAGCCAGCACTCGACCTCGTCGCGGGATGCCATGCGGCCAGCGTAGTGCGCGGACCCGGTCGGAATCCCGAAGTGCCCTAGGCTTTCAGGGCGCGTTCCCGTACGCGTACCGGAAGCGTCAGGAGGAAGCCGTGCTCGTCGACCAGGACCCTCGTCCCAGTCCGGACGGTCCCGCAGCAGCACCTCGCCGCCGAGGCCGACCGAACGTGGTCTCACGCGACCAGGTCATCGACGCCGCCACCGTCATCGCGAACGAGGACGGCCTGGACCGCCTGTCCTTCCGTGCGCTCGGCGCGGCCCTCGGCGTCGCCCCGATGACCGTGCACCGGACGATCGGCGGCCTCGACGACCTGCACGCCGAACTCGTCCGCCGGACGGTCGACGAGTTCACCGCCACGTTCGTCTGGCCCGAGGACTGGCGCGCCGTGGTCCGGGTCTTCGCCACCACCTTCCGCGACCTGCTCGTCCGACACCCGCTCGTCCTCGAGTCGCACAGCAGCCGGGCGCCGCTCGCCTCGTCGGAGTCGGACGCCGTCGTCGCGACCGTCGTCGGAGCCCTCCGCTCCGCAGGGCTCTCCGAGACCGAGGCGATGTACGCGTTCTTCGTCGTCTACGACTTCGTCGTGGGGCACACCGCCGTGCAGGTCGGGCGCGGCGACTCCGAGGCCGGGCGGCCCGAGCGGCACCGGCTGGTCGGAGAGGTCCTCGGCGAGCACTCGTACGAGGCGCGCTTCGCGCTCGGGCTCGACGTGCTGCTCGGCGGCATCGAGGCGCGGGTCGCGGACGCAGGGGTGCGGGCCGCGGGCTGAGCGTCGGACTGGAGGCGCGGTGCGCGCGCCGTACGCTGGTCACGTGACCCAGGGCCTCCCGTCCGGCGACCTGCCGGAGCCGTCTCCGGCGCTCCCGCCCACCCACGAGGCGACGACGCACGGGGTCGGGCCGCACCCACGGCCGTGGCCCGAGGGGCCGCAGTACGACCCGGAGCTGCTCGAACACGGGGACACCCGCAACGTCGTCGACCGCTTCCGGTACTGGTCGATGGCGGCGATCGTCGCCGACCTCGACACCCGCCGGCACGCCTTCGACGTGGCGATCGAGAACTGGCAGCACGACCTGAACATCGGGTCCATCGTGCGCAGCGCCAACGCCTTCCTGGCCGGCACCGTGCACATCATCGGTCGACGCCGCTGGAACCGCCGTGGGGCGATGGTCACCGACCGGTACCAGCACGTGCGGCACCACGAGGACGTCGCCGCGTTCCTCCGGGTGATGCGGGACGAGGGACGGCCGGTCATCGCGATCGACAACACCCCGGGGGCGGACCGCATCGAGACCGCCGACGTGCCCGAGCGCTGCGTGTTCCTGTTCGGGCAGGAGGGACCGGGGCTCACGGACGAGGCGGTCGCGGGCGCCGACGGGCACCTCGAGATCACGCAGTTCGGGTCGACGCGGAGCATCAACGCCTCGGCGGCTGCGGCGATCGTCATGCACAGCTGGGTCGTCCGGCACGCGGTGCTGCCGGGCTGAGGCGGGCGGGCCGTCCGTCGAGGGCCGTCCCGTCGAGGTTCCAGAATTCGCGCATCTCGACGTGCGAGAGCGGCGCATTGCGGAACCTGGGCGGGAGGCGCGCGGCATGTCGTGCGACCTCGGCGCGGGCCCGGCGGGCGCGGGACTGGCGGGCGCGGGTCGGCGGAAGCCCGCGTGGTCGGACCGGTCTCGAGGTCGCGCGACTCGCCGTGGCCGTTCCGTCGAGGTCGCACGAACTGCGCATCGCGACGTGCGAGAGCGGCGCATTGCGGAACCTGGGCGGGAGGCGCGCGGCGTGTCGTGCGACCTCGGCGCGAACCCGGTGCGCACGGGCCGGCGTGGTCCGCGCGGTCTCGAGGTCGCGCGACTCGCCGTGGCCGTTCCGTCGAGGTCGCACGAACTGCGCATCGCGACGTGCGAGAGCGGCGCATTGCGGAACCTGGGCGGGAGGCGCGCGGCGTGTCGTGCGACCTCGGCGCGAACCCGGTGCGCACGGGCCGGCGTGGTCCGCGCGGTCTCGAGGTCGCGCGACTCGCCGTGGCCGTTCCGTCGAGGTCGCACGAACTGCGCATCGCGACGTGCGAGAGCGGCGCATTGCGGAACCTGGGCGGGAGGCGCGCGGCGTGTCGTGCGACCCCGGCGCCGGTCGGGTGGGGGCGAGTCGGACGAGCCCGAGCCCGAGCCCGAGCCCGAGCCGGGCGGCCCGGGCGCGCACCTGACGCGCGACCCGGACCGACCGTGGGCGGGATGACGACAGCGAGCGGGAGCCCGGCGCCGTCACCCCCGGGGGTCAGGCCCGGCGGCGCACCGCAGCGAAGGCGGCGAGGGCGCCACCGAGGAGCATCGCGACCAGCGCGCCGACGCCCACGCCGAGGCCGACGGGCGAGCCGGTGAACGCGAGTTCGCCGGTGCCGTTCGAGCCCGGACCGGTGCCCGGTGCGCCGGCGGCCGTGGTGCTCGTACCGGTCGGGGTCGTGCCGGGGAGCACGGTGCCGTTCGGCGTCACGTCAGCGGTCGGGGTCGCGGGTGCACTCGGCGCAGGGGTGTTCGTCACCACGGCCGGGGTGGCCGGGACGGTCGGCGTCGGGGTGTCCGTCGGCGTCGGCGTCGCGGGCGTGGTCGGGACCGCGGGCGTGCTCGGGGTGCCCGTCGGAGGGGCCGTCGGGGTCGCGGGGGTCGTCGGTGCCGGCGTGCTCGGCGTCGGCGTCGGCGTCCCGGTCGGGGTGGGGACCGGGGGCACGACCGTGAGGCACGCGTCGGTCGACTCGCCGGCGAACGTCTTGTCGAAGGCGTGGTCGCCGTCGCCGGACGTCACCGAGACGGACCAGGTGTGCTTGCGGGTCGTGTCGAGCGGGAACGTCGTGTCGAACGCGCTCGGCCCGAAGGTCGTGGTGCCGTGGTCGGTGTCGTCGAGGACGACGTCGACCGTCGAGTTCGCCGGGTAGTTCGCGAGCGCGACGTGCAGCTGCGTGCAGGATGCCGACACCTCGGGGGTGTGTGCCGAGGCGACTCCGGTCACCGCGACGGCTGCGATGCCGCCGACGATGATCGAGGCCGCGGCGCCGCCGATGGTGCGGGTGAGGATGCGTGCCATGTTCTGTTCTCCAGGGATTCGGGTACTCCGAGGAGGGCCACCCGGGCAGGCGAGGCAGCATCGATCAGGACACCGTGGGCAGGGACCCACGGCGAGGGCACGGGCAGGGTGACCTGTGCGTCCGACACGAGAGGGTGCTCGTGCCGCCGGAGAGGATGCAGACGTCGGGATGAACTCGGGTGTTCCGTCCACGTGACCCCTCGGGTAGGGGTCGACCGAAGCCTAGTTCCGCTCAGGTACCAGCGCTGTCAGGATGTCCCGAAAGCGGGGATGGATCACCGACGCCCGCCTCGGGTGCACATGTTGTCGCGGGTGCGTTCAGCGTGGGGCGGTCGTGCGGCGGGCGACGAGCCGTGGCTCGACCAGGACCTCGGTGGGGGTCAGCCCCGGGTCCGCGATGCGTTCGAGCAGCCGCACCCCGGCGCCGCGGCCGATGTCGATGCTGCGGTCGTCGATGCTCGTCAGGCCGACGTACCGGGATGCCGCGATCGGGGTGTCGTCGTACCCGATCACCGAGATGTCCTCGGGCACGCGGAGACCTCGGTCAGCGATGGCGGACATCGCGCCCAGGGCGGTCACGTCGTTCGCGGCGAACACCGCGGTCACCTCGGGGTTCTCGTCGAGGAGGCGGTGCGTCCCGGTGAACCCCGTCTCCTCGGTGACGTCGGCGGCCAGGACCACGGCCACCCCGGTCACGCCGGATGGCCCGGTCGCGTCGGACGGCCCGGGCACGCCGTCCGATGCCGACCCGCCAGCCCGTGCACCCGCCGCGTCGATGGCGGCTCGCCACCCCTCGAGCCGGGCGTCGCTCGCCGCCGAGTGCCCACCGACGAAGCCGAGCCGCACGTGCCCGAGGTCGATGAGGTGCTCGGCCGCCATGCGCCCGCCGGCGAGGTCGTCGTTCGCAACGGTGTCCGCGCGGGCGAGCGCTGCCCGACCGCCCGCGACGACGACGGGCGTGCTCGCCGGGATCGCGAGGTCGGTGTCGGGCTCCCCGGCGATGACGAGTCCCTCGACCCGCATGGACAGGAAGCCCTCGACAGGGGAGACGTCGAGCCCGGTGTTCAGGAAGCGGTCGGCGACGACGAGTCGATGGCCCTGGTCCTGCAGCGCCTCGCGGAGGCCGGTCAGCAGGTCGACGAACCACTGGTTGCGGAAGTCGTCGAGCACGACCCCGATCGTCCGGGAGCGGGTGCCGGCGAGCGACACCGCGGCGGTCGACGGCCGGTAGTCCAACTCCTGGATCGCCGCGAGGACGGCCGCCCGACGCTGCTCACTGACCCGCGGGGAGCGCTGCAACACGAGGGACACGAGCGACTTCGACACCCCCGCACGCGCGGCGACGTCGTAGATCGTCGCGGGCTTGGTGTTCCCCATCGTCATCCTCGACCTCCGGCTGCGCACCCGCCGGATGCGTCCTCCCGATCGTAGCGCTGTCGCGCTCCACGCCCTGCCGGGCGGCGCAGGGGCCGGAAGGCCCGGTCGGTCCGGCCGTGCCTCCCGCCCGCCGTGGCGACCGCACCCGGGCCGGACCCAACAGCAACCGGTCCGGCGCCGCGGGAGTCCGTGGTGCGGTCCGGTTCTCGTCGTGCGTGTCCGGTCTGCGCCGCCCTGCCAGCCGGGAGGCCCGGGGCGGGTGCCCCCCGCGCCTCCTGGCCGCCGTCGGGACCGGTCCCGTGTTCGTACACAACAGGATCCGGTCCGCACCGCGGAGCTCCGTGGTTCGAACCGGTCTTTGTTGTGCGGCTCCGGCCCGCGCCTGGCCAGGCCGCGCACGAGACGGTAGGCCCGGGCGGCAGCCCCCGCGCCTCCCGGCCGCCGGCGGGACCGCCCCCCACTGACGCAACAGGAACCGCTTCGCACTGCGGGAGTCCGTGGTGCGGACCGGATCTGGTCGTGCGGGTGCGGTCCGTGCCCTCCTGCCGGGCGGGAGGCCCGGGGCGGGCTGGCCATGCCGCCCTGCCGGCCTCCTGGCCGCGGTCGCGGCCGGTCCCGTGGTCAGACACAACAGGAACCGGTTCGCACTGCGGGAGTCCGTGGTGCGGACCGGTTCTTGTTGTGCGGGTCCGTTTCGCGCCGCCCTGCCGGGCGGGAGGCTCGGGGCGGGCTCGCCGCGCCGCCCTGCGGGGCGGGCTGGCCGCGCCGCCCTGCGGGGCGGCCAGCCCCGCTGGGCGGGCTGGCCGCGCCGTCCTGCGGGGCTGTCTCTTATACACATCT
>NZ_QKLJ01000023.1:0-26636 GCF_003224415.1 Curtobacterium sp. MCBD17_023 | reverse complement strand
AAGGGGTGGAGAACCAGCGATGTGCGGCTGGTGAGCGCTTGCGGGCCGTTCCCGGCTTGTGACAGTGATTCGGCACCCTGCGCCGATCGGATTGGAGGGTTTTCTGGATTTCCCGGATCGGCTCTCTCGTAGCGTGTGGGGCATGCCCACGTCGCACTCGTCCACCGACCGCATCCGCGCGATCGACGCCTGGTGGCGCGCCGCGAACTACCTCACCGTCGGGCAGATCTACCTGCTCGACGACCCATTGCTGGAGCGGCCGCTGGAGCCCTCGGACATCAAGCCGCGGCTGCTCGGGCACTGGGGGACGTCGCCGGCGCTGAACCTCGTGTACGCGCACCTCAACGCCGTCATCAGCGAGACCGACCGCGACGTTCTCTACATCTGCGGTCCCGGCCACGGCGGCCCCGCGATGAACGCGAACGCGTGGCTCGACGGCACGTGGAACGAGCTCTACCCCGACATCACGCCCGACACGGCCGGGCTCCAGCGGTTCTTCCGCCAGTTCTCGTTCCCCGGCGGCATCCCCTCGCACGCGGCACCGGAGACCCCGGGGTCGATCAACGAGGGCGGTGAGCTCGGCTACTCCCTCGCGCACGCGTACGGCGCCGCGCTCGACAACCCCGACCTGGTCGTCGCCTGCGTCGTGGGCGACGGCGAGGCCGAGACCGGACCGCTCTCGGCGTCCTGGCAGGCCCACACGTTCCTCGACCCGGTGTCGGACGGCGCGGTCCTGCCGATCCTGAACCTGAACGGGTACAAGATCGCGAACCCGACCGTCCTCGCGCGGATCCCCGACGAGGACCTGCAGGCGTACTTCCGCGGACTCGGCTACGAGCCGATCGTGGTCGACTCCGGCCGGGTGGACCACGACCCGTTCGCCGTGCACGCCCTGTTCGACGGGGCGCTCCGCCGGGCACTCGCGACGATCGACGACATCCAGGCCGCCGCCCGGGCCCAGGCCGCCCGAGCCGCCGCCGGCGAGATGGCCGGCGCCGCGGACCTCCGCCCGCGCTGGCCGATGATCGTGCTCCGGACCCCGAAGGGCTGGACCGGCCCGAAGGTCGTCGACGGCGAGCAGGTCGAGGGCACCTTCCGCGCGCACCAGGTCCCGCTGCCGAACGTCCGCGACGACGAGGGTCACCGCCGGCAGCTCGAGGAGTGGTTGCGCTCCTACCGGCCGGAGGAGCTGTTCGACCAGGACGCCCGGCCGATCGGCATCCTCGAGACGATCCGTCCCGCCGGCGAGACCCGGATGAGCGCCACCCCGCACGCCAACGGCGGCCGGATCCGGACGGCCCTCGACCGCCCGGGCCTCGAGGAGTTCGCCGTGCCCGTCGGCGAGGACGCGTCCGCCACGGGCACC
Organism: Curtobacterium sp. MCBD17_023; assembly: GCF_003224415.1. Lineage (NCBI taxonomy): Bacteria > Bacillati > Actinomycetota > Actinomycetes > Micrococcales > Microbacteriaceae > Curtobacterium > Curtobacterium sp. MCBD17_023. The sequence continues at coordinate 25,270 of NZ_QKLJ01000023.1, read as the reverse complement.
CTCGGGCCGTGGCTCGCCGCCCTCACGCAGCGGAACCCGAACTCGTTCCGGCTGTTCGGCCCGGACGAGACGATCTCGAACAAGCTCGACGCGGTCTTCGACGTCACGAGCCGGGTCTGGCGTGCCCGACGGGAGGCCGGTGACGAGCACATGGCAGCCCGCGGTCGCGTCATCGAGGTGCTGTCCGAACACCTGCTCGAGGGGATGCTCGAGGGGTACGTGCTGAGCGGGCGCCACGGGGTGTTCAACACCTACGAGGCGTTCGCGCACATCGTCGACTCGATGGTCGGTCAGTACGCCAAGTGGCTCGAGTCCTCGACCGACATCGACTGGCGCGCACCGGTGTCGAACCTGACGATCCTGCTGTCGTCGCACGTGTGGCGGCAGGACCACAACGGGTTCTCGCACCAGGACCCCGGGTTCCTCGACGTGGTCGCGTCGAAGCAGCAGGACCTGGTCCGGATCAAGCTGCCCGCCGACGCGAACACGCTGCTCGCCGTCGCCGCGCACGCGTTCGAGACGACGGACCGCATCGAGGTCATCGTCGCCGGCAAGCACCCCGAGCCGGTGTTCCTGTCCCTCGAGGACGCCGTCGCCCACGCGGAGGCCGGCTTCGGCGTCTGGGACTGGGCCGGCACGGAGCAGACCGTGGGCCACGCCGACGTCGTGCTCGTCAGCGCCGGCGACGTCCCGACCGTCGAGACGATCGCCGCCGCCGACATCATCCGGAAGCACGCGCCCGACGTCGGCGTCCGCGTGGTCAACGTCGTCGACCTGCTGTCGATCGGCGACCCGCGCAAGCACGACCACCCGGCGTCGGACGAGCGCTACGACGAGGTCTTCCTGCCCGGCACGCCCGCGGTCTTCGCCTTCCACGGCTACCCCTCGCTCGTGCACAACCTGACCTACCGCCGGCACGGGCACGACGACCTGCACGTGCACGGCTTCCTCGAGCAGGGCACGACCACCTCGCCCTTCGACATGCTCATGCGGAACGACATGGACCGGTACGCCCTCGCGCACGACGCGCTCACCCGCGTCGCCGACGGGTCCGACCGGTTCGACGACCTGCTGACGGCCCTCACCGACGCACGCGCCGCCGCTCGAGAGTTCGCCTACACGAACGGCGAGGACCACGAGGCGGTCGCCGGATGGGAGTTCACCGGCTGGCCGCAGGACGGGGCCTCGGACGGCGGCACGGGTGGCGACCCGGGACAGGGCGAGACCGAGGGGGCCGCTCCCGGTCGTTGACCGGACGGCCGGTCCGGAACGCGTGCCGGTCGGCGGGCGTCCGGCCGGCCGGTCTAGGGTTGGCCGGTGCAGTCGTTCTCTGTCCGGTCGCTCGTCGAGCACCCCGCGCTCCGGTTCCTGGTCGTCGGTGGTCTCGGTTTCGTCATCACGATGGGCATCAACTACGGGCTGAAGTTCTTCGTCATCCCGCAGCACCCGGTGACGGCCCTGGCGATCGGCATCATCGTCGCGACGGTCGTGTCCTACTTCCTCAACAAGAAGTGGTCCTTCGGTGACCGTGGCGAGCTGCACACCGGCCACGAGGTCCTGCTGTTCGTCATCGTCAGCGTGATCGGCGTCGGCCTCAACTCGGCACCGCTCTGGATCTCCCGCTACGTCCTCGGCCTGGAAGTGCCGAACGTGTCGCTCGCGGGGCAGGAACTCGCCGACTTCATCAGCGGCCCCGTGATCGGCACGCTCATCGCGATGGTCTTCCGCTACTGGGCGATGAACCGCTTCGTGTTCCCGGCGCGGCCTGCCACGCTGGACGCGTGACCGACCTCGTCGTCCCGGCGCCGGGCCTCCCGACCGTTCCCACGAGCACCGGTGGCCGGTTCCCGGTCCGTCGCGTGTACTGCGTCGGACGCAACTACGCAGCGCACGCGCGCGAGATGGGCCACGACCCGGACCGCGAGCCGCCGTTCTTCTTCGGCAAGCCGGCAGACGCGCTCGTGACGGACGGCGCCGACTCCCCGTACCCGACCCTGACCGCCCGACTGGAGTACGAGGTCGAACTCGTCGTCGCCCTCGGTAGGGGTGGCCGGGACGTGTCGGTCGCCGACGCGCTCGGACTCGTCTGGGGGTACGCGGTCGGCATCGACCTCACCCGCCGGGACCTGCAGGCCGAGGCGAAGCGACTCGGGCGTCCGTGGGACCTGGCGAAGGGGTTCGACCACTCCGCACCGATCGGCACGATCGTCCCCGCAGCCGGTGTCGATCCGACGTCCGGGGCCGTCACCCTGCACGTCGACGGGGTCCTGCGGCAGTCGGGTGACCTGGCGGAGCAGATCTGGAGCGTCGCCGAGACGATCGCCGCGCTGTCCCGTGCCGTCGCGCTCGCGCCCGGCGACCTGCTCTTCACCGGCACCCCCGAGGGCGTCGGGCCGGTGGCGCGCGGGTCGGTGCTGCGCGGGGCGGTCGCCGGTGTCGGGGTCGTGGAGACGCACGTCGTCTGACGCGGCCCCTCCCGGCTCGGTCCGGACGCCGGCCGTCCTGGGAGGACTCCGAGGCGCCCGGCGTACACCGGACCCCGAACGCTGCGAGGGGTACGGCAGCGATCCGCAGACAGGACGTGCAGCAGCTGCAACGGGGCAGCCGAGCGTGTCCGGATCATGGAGGTGGTCCTGTGGAGGAACACGACCTGCTCGCCACGTCGTGGACATGGGCCGGGCGTGAACCGGTGCGGGAGCGTGTCCGCGCGGTGGCCGACGCCGGCTTCGCGGGGCTCGCTCTCGCGCTCGACGACCTGCACGAGGTCCGCGCCACGACCGGCTTCGCGGACCTGCGCCGGATGCTCGACGACGCCGGCGTGGTCTGGGTCCAGCTCGGCACCCTCGGCGACTGGTGGTCGACACCGGGCCGGGACGACCAGGAGGCCGACCGCGGCGTCCTGCTCGAAGCAGCGGCGACCCTGGCCGCCTGGCAGGTCGTCGTGCGGGCGGACCACTCGGTTCCCGGGGCGTCACCGGCGGTGATGGGCGAGGCGTGGAACCACCTCGCGGTGCAGGCCGAGGGCGTCGGCGCCCGCCTGGTGCTCGAGCCGGAGCCGTGGTCGAACCTGGCGACCGTCGAGCGTGCCTCGCGGTTCGTGGTGGCGGGCCATCCGAACGGCGGGCTGGTGCTCGACGCGATGCACGCGCTGCGCGGTGGGTCGACCCTGGCCTCGATCGCGCAGGGCGTGGCGCCGTCCGCCCTCGCCGCGGTCGAGCTCAGCGACGGACTGCTGCACACCCCGAACGGCATGACGCTCGCCGACGAGTCGCGGGACGGCCGCTACCTGCCCGGTTCCGGTGCGTGGGACCTGCCCGGGTTGGTCCGCACGGTCCGCGGCCTGGGGTTCGCCGAGCCGTGGGGCGTGGAGGTCAGGACCCCGGCGCTCCGGGCGAGGCCCCTGCAGGACGCCCTGCGGATCGCTGCGGCGGCGACCCGTGCCGTGCTCGACGCGGCCGATGCCCAGGGTGCGCCGCCCGCACCGGCGATGCCGACCTCGGTCGCGCCGACCTCGGCCGTCGACTTCGACCAGCCACGGCCGCCGGTCGTGCCGGACGGGGTCCTGCGTCGCCGAACCGGTCCAGCGACGTCCGCGTAGCGTGGTGGACATGACTGATCAGGCACACCCCGGGAACGACGAAGCGCTGCGTGCCTCGCAGGAGGCCATCGACGAGGCGAAGGCCGCCGCGGCGGACGCCGGTGAGGCGGACGAGCGTGCCGCAGCCGAGGAGGACTTGCCGCTGGAGTCGGGGAGCGCCGCTGCGGACGGGCCCGCGCCCGCAGCCTGACGCCGATCGGCTCGGCCTGACGCCGGGCAGCTCCGTCTGACGCGGTCGGCTCGACCGAAGTGTGGGCCGGTCTCGCGCGGTCGGCTCAGTCGTCGACCTGGTCGCCGAGGAAGTCGGCGTAGGTCGCTTCCGGGTCGGTGACGCTGCCCGCGTCCACCATCTGCCGGTCGTCGTGTCGTCCGCCGACGGCCGCGCCCCCGGCGGCGTCCTGCTCGCCACGCGGGTCCTGCGTCGCGTCACCGCGCTGACCCTGCGTGAACGGCGGCAGGTACTTGCTCGCGTCCATGTCGCGTCCTTCCGTCTCGAGGACCGTAACAGCCACGCTCGCGGCAGCAGGCGGTCGTGCCGAGATCGTCCCCCGCTGCCGTGGACAACGGGGGACGGAAGTTCGCCCCCGGCGGACCTCATGCTCGTGCATGCGGATTCCGGACCGGCTCAGTCGGGCACGACCTCCTCGGGGACCTCGCGGACGACGTCCTCCGGGGACTTGTCACTGCGCCAGCCCCGCCACGACGGCTGACGCAGCCGTCCGTCGCCCGTCCACTCCGCGAACTCGACCTCCGCCACCCGCTCGGCGGCGACCCAGTGCGCATCGCGCGCGTCCGGCCGGGGCACGTCGACGAACGGCGACGCATCCCGCTCCAGCCCGTCGAGCAGCGCGCCGATCTCGTCGAGGTCCCGGTCGCGGAACCCGGTGCCGACCTTGCCCACGTACACCAGGCCGTCGTCGCCGGGGATCCCGAGCAGCAGCGAGCCGATGCCCCCCGCTCGCCGTCCGGCCCCGGGCTTCCAGCCACCGACGACCACCTCCTGCGTGGCGTGGTGCTTCAGCTTCAGCCACGACTCGGACCGCCGACCCTCGACGTACCGCGAGGAGCGCTTCTTCGCGACGACTCCTTCAAGCCCGCGCTCCCGCGACGCGGACATCGCCGCCGGAAGGTCTCCGTCGAACGCCGGCGGCACCTCGATCGCGCCTCCGGGCTCGACCACGGTCGTCAGCGCCTCGCGCCTGGCGGTGTAGCCGAGCCGGGTGAGCTCGTGGCCGTCCGCCTCGAGCACGTCGAACAGGAACAGGCGCACCGGGGTGCTGGCCTGTGCGGCGGCCACCTCGCGCGGCTTCGTCAGTCCCATCCGGTTCTGCAGCAGCTGGAAGGACGGCCGTCCGTGGTCGTCGAGCGCCACGACCTCGCCGTCGAACACGCCGTCGACACCAGCCCGCTCCCCGAGTTCCTGCAGCTCCGGGTACTGGTCCGTGAGGTCGTTGCCGTTCCGGCTGAGCAGGCGGACGGCGCCGTCGCGGACGGTCGCCAGCGCCCGGACCCCGTCCCACTTCATCTCGAACGCCCACTGGCGCGGGTCGAGTGCCGGCTCGCCCTTCTGCAGCGACGCCTGCATGGTGCGGCGTTCGGCCGGCTCCGTGGACGCGGACGCCGCCCGGTCGATCCGCTCACGGCCCGCGGCGCTCGACCGGGAGGCCCTCCCGGCGTCCGCCCCGTCCGTCACCGCGCCCTGGTCCGGCTGGTCCTTCGTGCGGTGGATGAGCCAGTTCTTCTCGTCACCACCGCGACCGCGCCCCCGGGTGTGCAGGAGCGCGAGCCGTCGGACGCCGTTCGTGCGTCCGTGCAGCGTGACGATGACCTCTTCGCCCTCGCGCCACTTCTCGAGCTCGTAGGTCCCGTCGTCCCAGATCGTCACCGTGCCGCCGCCGTACTCGCCGGCGGGGATGACGCCCTCGAAGCCGCCGTACTCCAGCGGGTGGTCCTCGGTCTGCACGGCCAGGTGGTTCGCGCCCGGGTCCGTCGGCTCCCCCTTCGGGAGCGCCCAGCTCACCAGCACGCCGTCGTGCTCCAGGCGGAAGTCGTGGTGGTTCCGGGTCGCGTGGTGCTCCTGGATGACGAACGTCGGCTTCCCGTCGGTCCGCACGGTCGGCGACGCCTGCGGCACCGGTTCCGGGGTCCTGGACGCGTCCCGCTTGGCCCGGTACGTCGACAGGCGGTCCTGCAGCTCCTGCCGTTCCTGCCGCTCGCGCTCGTTCACCGCCTCCGTGCGCGCACCGTCCCAGTGCCCGGCATCGGCTCGTCCGACCCCGAGGGACGCCGCGGCGACCGGGTGCAGCAGGTCACCGAGCACCGGCACCCGCTCGAGGACCTCGTCCAGCGTCAGGTGTGCCAGGCCGGGCTCGGTCAACTCCTCCCACGTCCGGGGAGCAGCGACCGTCGGCAGTGACCGGCCGCGCAGGGAGTACGGCGCGATCGTCGTCTTGTTGCCGTTGTTCTGCGACCAGTCGACGAACACCTTGCCGGCCCGCTCCGCGCGGCTCATCGACGACAGGACCAGGTCCGGCATGTCCTGCTCCAGCGCCCGCGCCAGTTCGTGCGCCACGTCCGACACCTGCTGCGCCGTCGCCTTCCCGTCAAGTGCCGCGTACAGGTGGATGCCCTTCGACCCGGAGGTCACCGGGTACGGCTCGAGTCCCATCCCCTGCAGCACCACCCGGGCGGCCAACGCCACCTCGACGCACTCCGGCAGCCCGACGCCCTCGCCCGGGTCCAGGTCGAGGACGAGCCGGTCCGGGTTCTGGTGCCCGCCGCGCGGCCCGAACCGCCACTGCGGCACGTGCAGTTCGAGCGCGGCCTGCTGCGCCGTCCACACCAGCGTCGGCATCTCGTCCACCACCGGGTACTCGACGTCGTGGTGCTCGTGCGAGATCGTGTGGTGCCGGATCCAGTCCGGGGCCGAGTCGGGCAGGTTCTTCTCGAAGAAGACCTTGCCGTCGACGCCGTTCGCCCACCGCTTCCGGGTCATCGGGCGGCCGGTGACGTGCGGGATCATCCACGGCGCGATGCGCTCGTAGTACTCGATGACCCGCCCCTTGGTCGTGCCGGTCTCCGGGTAGAGCACCTTGTCGAGGTTCGTCAGCGCCAGACGACGGTCCCCGACCTGCACCGTCGTCTTCTTCGTCACCGGGCTCACAGGGCGACCCCGGTCGCACCGCCGACCGTGAGCGTCGTGCCCGACGTGTACGACGACTCCGGGCCGGCGAGGTACACGTACGCGCCGGCGAGCTCGACCGGTTGTGCGGGCCTGCCGAGCGGGGTGTCCTGTCCGTAGGCGGCGATCTCGTTCCCGGGGTAGCTGATCGGCTGCAGCGGGGTCCACACCGGGCCGGGGACGACCGTGTTCGCCCGGATGCCCTTCGACGCCAGCTGGCGGGCGAGCCCGTTCGTGTACGTGATGATGGCCGCCTTCGTCGCCGCGTAGTCGATCATCCGGTCCTGGGGCAGGTACGCCGACACCGAACTCGTCGTGACGATCGCGCTGCCGGGTGCCATGTGCGGCACCGCAGCCCGGGTCAGCCAGAACAGCGAGTAGAGGTTCACCTTCATCGTCCGGTCGAAGTCCTCGGTGGTCTGCTCCGTGATGTCCTCGTGCACCTTCTGGTACCCGGCGACGAGCACCAGCGCGTCGAGTCCGCCGAGCAGGTCGACCGCGGTCCGCACGAGTTCGTCGCAGAACGGTTCGTCGGTCAGGTCGCCCGGGAGCATCACCGCCGTGCGACCGAGGTCGGCGATGACGTCCCGCACCTCGGTCAGGTCCTCGATCTCCTCGGGCAGGGCGTTCAGGGCGACGTCCGCCCCCTCCTTCGCCATCGCGATCGCCGCGGCCCGACCGATGCCCGAGTCCGCCCCGGTCACGAGCACGCGGTACCCGCGCATCCGCCCGGTGCCCTGGTAGCTCGTCTCGCCGTGGTCGGCCGGCGGGTCGAGGTCGGCTGCGCGGCCGGACCCCTGTTGCGTCTGCGCGGGGAACGGCGGACGGGCGTACTGCTCCCGGGGGTCCTGCTTGTCGAGCTGGCTCATGGCCCCATCGTGCTCGCGGAACCGGGCCGGCGACACAGGAGCGGCGACCTCCGTGGAGAACGCGAGCCGCGCCTCCCGGCTGTGGAGGGCGAGCGGCCGCCCGCCGCACCTGCCGATCCGCTCGGAACTGAGCGCCGATCCGCATGCATCCGGGCATCATGAGCGCATGAGGTCGATCTGGAAGGGCTCCATCGCGTTCGGGCTCGTCAACGTGCCGATCAAGGTGTACGCGGCGACCGAGACGCACGACGTCTCGCTGCACCAGATCCACGACGAGGACAAGGCCCGCATCCGCTACAAGCGCGTCTGCGAGCTCGGCCACGAGGTCGAGTACGGCGACATCCAGAAGGCGTACGACGACGGCGAGAAGACCGTGGTCCTCACCTCCGACGACTTCAAGCAGCTGCCGCAGGAGCAGTCGCACGAGATCGAGGTCCTCGAGTTCGTGCCCGTCGACCAGGTCGACCCGATGATGTTCGAGAAGACGTACTACCTCGAGCCGGACTCGCGCTCCCCGAAGGCGTACGTGCTCCTCCGCAAGACCCTCGAGCAGACCGACCGCCTGGCGATCGTGCAGTTCACCCTCCGCCAGAAGACGCGGCTCGGGGTGCTCCGCGTGCACGACGACGTGCTGCTGCTCCAGGGGCTCCTGTGGGGCGACGAGGTGCGTGCGGCCGACTTCACGGCCCTCGACACCTCGGTGAAGGTCAGCGCGAACGAGCTGAAGATGTCGTCCTCGCTCGTCGAGAGCATGTCGACCGACTTCGACCCGGACCGGTACACGGACGAGTACCAGGAGGAGCTGCAGCAGCTCATCGACGCGAAGCTGGAGTCCGGTGACGACGTCGACACCGCGGAGACGTTCGGCAAGGACGCGGCCGACGACGACGACACCGGTGGGGACGTCATCGACTTGATGGCGGCGCTGCGCGCGTCCGTGGACAAGAACCGGTCTGGGGCCACGCGGGCACGGTCCGGAGCCGGGTCGCGGTCCGGCAGTGGCGGGCGCTCGGGCAGCGGCGCGGGAACCGGCTCGTCGGGCGACGAGGACGCGGCTCCGCGCCGGCGGTCGAGGGCGAAGGCCGACGCGGACACCGAGGATGCGCCGACCGGGACCAGCACGCGGAAGACACCAGCGAAGAAGGCATCGGCGGCGAAGACCCCCGCGAAGAAGGCACCCGCGAAGAAGGCACCGGCGAAGAAGGCCGCCGCCGAGAAGACGACCACGAAGAAGCAGGCCAGCTGACCGCACGCCGCGACTGACCGCACGGCTCAGCTGCCACCCGGGTCAGGCGGTCGTGTCGTTGCGGCTTCGACGCATGGCGAGCGGCACTGCGGTCCAGAGCGCCGCGGTGCCGACGAAGACGACGATGCCGCCGATCACCCCGCCGCGGTCGCCGAGCACGACGTCGAACACGAACAGGACCGTGCCGGCGAACAAGAGCCCACTCGCGACGAGCGCGCTGAGCAGGATGACGTTCCCGACGCGGACGAGGTCGTGCTTCTGCCGCTGTCGGAACACGAGTCGGTGCGTGGCGACCGCGGACAGTGCGACCACGGTGACGAGGACGGCCAGGACCACCAGCACGAGGTAGATCGTCTCCTGCTGCGCGGTCAGTGCCGTGAACCGCTGCTGGAACGGCAGCGTCAGCAGGAACCCGGCGAGGATCTGCGTGCCCGTCTGCACGATGCGGAGCTCCTGCTGGATGTCGTTCCAGTTGCGGTCCCAGCGCTCTGCCGGGGTCTCGTTCCGCCCGCGCTCCGTGCCGCGGGCCTCGCTGTCGGTCGTGCTCATGGCTCGAATGTACGCAGTCGCAGCGAGCCGGTCTCGCCCGCCGCGCGCACTGCCGCGCCGTGGCCAGGATGCACGTGACATGCGCGTGAAACACGACCGGCGGGACACTGGTCGGATGACTCCACAAGAGCCAGGAAGCCCCTCCCCATCGGCACGGCCTGCCCGCCGCTGGCGCATCGGTCAGGAACCGGCGACGGGGGCCCCGTCGTCACCCGAGACCGCCGGCCCGCCCGTCACCGTGTCCATCACCCGCCTCGTCGAACCCGACCGCATCCCGGAGGTCACCCGCTGGGTGCAGTCCGGCGTGAACCTCGCCAACCGCTACCCGGGGTTCCTCGGCTCCGGATGGGTGCGGTCGACGGCGCGGTCCCGCGAGTGGCACATGCTCTACCGGTTCGCCGACCACGACTCGTTGACGACGTGGGAGAACTCGGACGACCGGCTGCGCTGGCTGGACCTCGGCCGTGACCTCGTCGTCGAGTCGCGGGTGGAGAAGCGCACCGGCATCGAGGGGTGGTTCGACGTGCCGCAGGACGCCCCGGCCTCGACCGCTCCCCCGCGCTGGAAGCAGGCGGTGAGCATCTGGCTCGGGTTCTTCCCGGTGAACCTCGTCTTCACGATCCTGGTCGGCTGGCTGCTGCCGTCCTTCGCGGGCCTGTCGGCGCTGCCCCGTGTGCTCATCACGACGCTCGTGCTCACGCCGATCATGACGTTCTGGGTGCTGCCGTTCGTGACGAAGCTCATCCGCCCCTGGCTGCTGGCTCCGCCCCGCAGGTGACGCTCCCGCAGCTCGTGGGAAGGGGCTAGCCGAGCACGGACAGCTGGTCGAGCCGTTCGAGGATGACCCCCTCGCGGAGCGCCCACGGGCAGATCTCCAGCGACGCCAGGTCGAAGATGTCCAGGCACGCCTCGGCGACGAGCGCACCGGGGACGACCTGGTGCGCTCGACTCGGGGAGACGCCCGGCAGCGCGGCGAGCTCCTCGACCGTCATCGTCAGCAGCGCGGGCAGCCGCTCGCGCAGCACCGCACCGTCGAGCACCCGCGGGACGAGGGCGCCCGCGGCCGACGGGGCAGCGCCGCAGATCCGGGCGATCGAGCGGAAGGTCTTCGAGGTCGCGACGGCCCGGTCCGGCGCCCCGGCACGGAGCAGCCGACCGGCGTCACGGGCGATCTCGACGCGGATCTCGTGTCGGATGCGCCGCACGTCGTCGTCCGTGGGCGTCCCCGCGGTGGAGAACGAGCGCGCGAGGCGGGCGGCCCCGATCGGCATCGACCACGCCACGTCAGGGGCCTCGTCGGCACCGCCGGCGATCTCGAGCGACCCACCGCCGATGTCGAACACCGCCAGGCGCCCGGCGGACCAGCCGAACCAGCGCCGGACGGCGAGGAACGTCAGCCGGGCCTCGTCGGACCCGGACAGGACCGCCAGCTCGACGCCGGTCTGCTCCTGGACGTGGGCCAGGACGGCTTCGGAGTTGACCGCGTCACGCACCGCCGAGGTCGCGAAGCCGAGCATCTCCTCGCACCCGCGGTCCTCGGCCACGCGGACGGACTGCGACACGAAGTCGGTGAGCGCGTCGATCCCGACCTGCGTCACCGCGCCGCGGTCGTCGAGGTGCTCCGCGAACCGGAGCGCCTGCTTGAACGACGACGCCGGCAGCGGCGCCGCTCCTCCGTGGGCATCGACGACGAGCAGGTGGCCGGTGTTCGAACCGATGTCGAGGACTCCGACGCGCATGCGCCCACGCTAGCGGGAGCGGCCGGGCCGGGACGCCGGGAGGCCCGGACCGCGTCCGCAGGGGCGCCTCGCGGTGCGGCTACCGGTCCCGGCCGGCCGTCGGGACCGACCCGGTGGCCGCCGTGACCGGTTCCGCCTCTGCCCGCTCGACGCCCGCCCGGCGCGACCGCTCGAGTTCGTCGGCCTCGGCACCGCCGACGGCCTCGCCGCGCGCGACCATGCCGGCGACGTCGGCGAGCCGCATCTGCGGGATGAAGAGCGCGAGCACGAACGCCACGGCGATGAACGGCAGCAGGTACCAGAACACCGGCGACAGGGAGTCGGCGTAGGCGTTCACGATCCCGTCCTGCACGGCCTGCGGCAGCTTCGAGAGCGAGGTCGGGTCGATGCTCGCGCTCGCGCTCGCGGCGTCCGTGGCGCTGCCACCCGCGCCGCGGAAGACGTCGGTCAGGGCGTCGGTCAGACGCGAGGCGAAGAGCGCTCCGAAGACGGCGACGCCGAGGGAGGCACCGACCTCGCGGAAGTAGTTGTTCGTCGAGGTCGCCGTGCCGACCTGCTCCGGCGGGACGGCGTTCTGCGCCACGAGGACGACCACCTGCATGATGAGGCCGAGCCCGGCGCCGAAGACGAACAGGTACACGCAGATGAGCCAGATCGGGGTGCTCGCGGCGAGGGTCGTCATGCCCAGCATCGCGGCACCGACGACGAGCGTGCCGACGATCGGGAACGCGCGGTACCGCCCGGTCTTCGTGATGAGCGTCCCGGACACGATCGACGTCCCGATCAGGCCGACCATCATCGGCAGCATGAGCAGCCCGGAGACCGCCGCAGACGTGCCCGAGGCCATCTGCAGGAACGTCGGGACGAAGCCGATCGCCGCGAACATGCCGAGTCCGAGCACGAAGCCGATCGCGGTCGCGATGACGAACGTGCGGTTGCGGAAGAACGACAGCGGGATGATCGGGTCCGCGGCGCGCGACTCGACGAACACGAACAGCGCCGCGGCGACGAGGAACCCGGCACCCCAGGCCCAGGTCTCGGGGGCGTCCCACCCGTGCTGGCGGTTGCCGCCGAACTCGGTGAAGAAGACCAGGCACGCCGTGGTCGCCGACAGCAGGGCGACGCCGAGGACGTCGATGCGCTTCGTCGCCTTCTTGCTCGGCAGCGTCAGCGCGAACCAGGCGACCGCGAACGCGGCGATGCCGACCGGGATGTTGATCCAGAACGCCCAGTTCCAGGTCATGTGGTCGACGAAGAACCCGCCGAGCAGCGGGCCACCCACGGCGGACAGGCCGAAGATCGCACCGAGCGGTCCGAGGTACTTGCCACGCTCGGACGCCGGCACGATGTCCGCGATGATCGCCTGCGACAGGATCATGAGCCCGCCGCCGCCGAGGCCCTGCAGCGCGCGGAAGACGACGAACTGCCAGAAGTCGGTCGACAGCGCGCAGCCGAGCGAGGCGAGGGTGAACAGCGCGATCGCGATGAGGAACAGGTTCCGCCGCCCGAGGACGTCACCGAACTTGCCGTAGATCGGCATCACGATGGTCGAGGCGAGCAGGTACCCCGTCGTGATCCACGCCTGGTGCGCGACGCCGCCGAGCTCGCCGACGATGGTCGGCATCGCGGTGGAGACGATCGTCTGGTCGAGGCTCGACAGGAGCATGCCGGCGATCAGCGCGGAGAAGATGATCCAGATGCGGCGCTGGGTGAGGAGCAGCGGCCCGTCGGCCTGCTGGCGTCCGCGGCGCGCGGTGCTCGGCGCTGGTGCGCTCATGGGGTGCCTCCCGGGGCGGGGGTGGAGATGGCCGCCGTCATCAGGCGGAGGCTGGACTCGAGGAGCTCGTCGAACCGGGGCCCCGTCGCCTCGTCGAAGTCGTCGTCGAAGTACGTGGCTGCACTGACCCGCACGACACCCACCGCGGCCTCGGCCACCAGCCGAGCGCGCGGGTCGTCCGGTTCGGTCCAGTCGAAGCGCTCGCGGACCGCGTCGGCCACCTTCGCGATCTGGGTGTCGGTCGCCGACAGGAACCGGGCGGTGAGGGCCGGTTCGCGCTCGAAGACGTGCCGGACGAGCGCTTCGTCGGTGCGGTCGATGCCGGCGACGTGCAGTTGCTCGATGAGGAGCGCGATCACGGACGGCAGCGGGGCGAGGTCCGACGGGACGACCGATCCAGCGGCGTAGGCGGCGAGGAGTTCGGTGTCGGCGTGCAGCTCGATGCCGAGGACCACGTCCTCCTTGGACGCGAAGTGGTTGAAGAACGTCCGTCGCGACACCCCGACCCGCTCGCAGAGCTGTTCGATGGTGAAGCCCTGGAGACCGCCGTCGACGACCGCGCGCCGCGCCTCGGACACCATGCTGCGCCGGAGGGCGCGGGTGCGGTCAGTCGTGCTCACCGGCCAAGAATTGCACTTCCAGCGGAATAGTGCAATCCCGGACCGGCACTTCTCGGGGGAGGGTCAGAGTGCCTTCGCGAAGCAGTACGACCACGGCATCGTCTCGGCGTACGGCTCGTACACGTCGATGCGCTGCCACCCGGTCTTCTCGTACAGCGCCACGGCTTCGGGCTGCTTGTCGCCGGTCTGCAGGATCAGACGCTCGGCCCCCTGCTCTCGCCCGACCCGCGCGCACTCGTCGAGCAGCGCGGTCGCCGCTCCCTTGCCCCGCGCGGCAGCCAACACGATGAGGCGCTTCAACTCGATCTCGTCCCCGAGCCGACGCACCGCGATGTGCCCGAGCACGGAGCCGTCCTCGTCGATCGCGAGCAGGGAGGTGACCACCGTCGTCGGGTCCACGGAGAGCACGCGGTTCCGCTCGGCCGTGACCTCGGGGGCCTCACCGGGGTTCGAGTCGCCGTAGCGCTCGTGCATCTCCTCGTCCATGGTCGCGCGGAGTGCGACTCCGCGCGGGTCTTCCCAGGGCACGCGTTCGATGGTGATCACGATCGTCCATCCTGACACGGTGGCCGGTGCGCCGGAGCACGCACCGGCACGCGCGTCACGCGTGGCGACCGAGCGAGCCGATCGGGCTGTCGTCCAGGTCCGCCAGCAGCGCGGCCGCGTCGTCGTACACGGCGGCCGCCCCGGCTCCCCGGAGCTCGTCGCCACCGATGCCGCCGGTCATCACCCCGACGCACGTGACCCCCACGCGGCCGGAGGACTCGACGTCCCACATGGCGTCGCCGACCATGACGGCGGACCCGGCGTCGACGCCGACCTTCTCGAGTGCCACCCCGATGATGTCCGGGGCCGGCTTCGCCTGCTCGACGTCCTCACCGCTCGTCACCGCCGTGACCCACTCGTCCGCGTCGAGGAGTTCGAGCAGACGGTCGAGTTCGTTCTGCGGCGCGCTCGTCGCGAGGACCACGGCGTGCCCGCGCGCGGCGACGGCCTCGAGCAGTTCGCGGGACCCGGGCAGCAGGCGGAGTTGCGGCATGTGCTCGGAGTAGAACGCGGTGTGGAACTGCTTCGCCGTGTCACGAACCTCGTCGGAGGCGTCGGGCAGGAGCCCCTCGAGCAACTTCGACGAGTCCATCCCGATCGCCCGGTGGATGCGCCACGCGTCCACCGACTCCCCCGCGGCACGGAAGGCCCGCCACCAGGCGTCGATGTGGGCGTAGTTCGAGTCGGCGAGGGTCCCGTCGATGTCGAAGAGGACGGCGGTGGTGGGTGCATCGGGCATGGTCCCACCCTGCTCTCCGATCGGCGACCGCTGCCACAGGTCCGCGGACGGCGGACGTTCCGTCGCGGAACCACCCCGGGACGGACGGGAGGCCCGGTACCAGCTGGTACCGGGCCTCCCGTCTGGAACGGTGTCCGTCAGGCGTTGCGGACGTCGTCCGCGGACGACTGCGCGTTGTCCTTGACGTCGGCCGCGGCGCCCTGCGCCTCGTCCTTGACCGTCTGGGCCGCGTCCTGCGCGGTGCCCTTGAGGTCCTGCGCGTGCTCCTTGGCGGCGTCGACGAGCGGGGCGCTGGCTTCCTTGGCCTGCTCCTTCGCCTTGTCGACGAGCGGCGCTGCCTTGTCCTTCAGCTCACCGGCGAGCTCCTCCTCCTTGGTGGAGGACGGCAGGAGCGACGACGCGAGCCAGCCGACACCGAAGGCGATGAGGCCGACGGCGAGCGGGTTGCCCTTCGCCTTCTCGACGCCGCGCGAGGCGGTGTCCTTGACGGTCCCGGCGGCGTTCGAGCCGGAGCCCGAGACGCTGGAGCGAGCCGAGTCGGCAGCGCCCATCACGGAGTCGCGAGCGCTGCCGGCAGCACCCATGACCGACTCACGGACGTCCTGGAACTTGCCCTTGACCTTCTCGGTCTGGCGGTGGGCGATCTGCGACGGGCTCACCTTGTCGGCGAGCGCGTCGACGTCCGAGCCGAGTGCGCCGCGGGTGCGCTCGATGTCTGCGCGGATCTCGTCTGGGGTGCTCATCAGTTCCTCCCGGTGTTGGGCTTGAGTGTCTCGGGGACTTCCTTGACGGTCTCGACCGTCTGCGGGGCGCCGTTGATCTGCTTGATCTCCTTGCGGCCGCGGGATGCCAGGACCGCCGCGACGATCGCGTAGATGACGGCGATGATCACTGCGGACCATGCGTTGCCGATGAGGTAGCCGAGGCCCCACCACGCGGCGATGGTCAGGAACAGCAGGGCGAAGAGCCCGGCGACACCTGCGCCGCCGAACATGCCCGCCCCCTTGCCGGCCTTCTTCGCGGAGTCGGTCAGCTCGGCCTTGGCGAGCGCGACCTCCTGCCGGAAGAGGGTCGAGAGGTCACGCGACACCTCGGAGAGGAGCTCGCCGAGGGGTGTCGTCGCGGCGCGCTCCTCGGGCGTCGGCTGCCCGGGCACCGTCCCACCGGTCGCGCCGGGGAAGGCTTCGCTCATACGAGCGGCCCCGTCCCGGTCGTCCCGGTCGTGCCAGTGGTGCCGAAGCCGGTCGTGCCCGTGGTCCCGAGCCCGGTGGTGTCGTACCCGGTGGTGCTGGTCGGGGTGGCGTCGTAGCCCGCGGTGCCGGAGGTCAGGTCGGCGCTGCGCGCTTCGGCTTCCTTCTCGTGCTTGATCTCCGTCGTGAGCGCCTTGGTGAGGCGACCAGCGAGGATGCCCGCGCCGGCGGCGATCGCGATGAAGGCACCCGGACGGCGTGCGGCGAAGGACTTCACGTCCTCGACGAGCGTGCCGGGTTCGCGACCCTCGAGGTAGCCGGCGAACGAGCTGGCACGGCTGGAGAGGTCGCGGACGACCTTCGCCGCGAGGCCCTGCTCGTCGTCGTTCTCGGCCATCTTGCCGAGCTGGTCACCGATGGTGCGCAGGCCACCGGCGGCACGCTGCTGCTGGCCGGCCGCCTGGTCCTTCAGGGTGCCGGACGCCTGCCCGAAGAGCTGGCGGGCGTGGTCGGACACCTCGGAGGCGACGTTCGCGGCCTGCTCCTTGGCGGTGCCGGCGACGTTCGCGGCCTTCTCCTTGGCGTCACCAGCGACGTCGGAGGCGGCGCCCTTGGCGGCCTGGGCCTTCGCCTTGCCACCGCTCGAATCCGAGTCGTCGTGACCCGACGAGGCGGACGGCGTGGTGGTCAGGCTGTCCGCGGCGGAGGTGCCGGCGGTGAGCTGGGTGTCGGCGGGGACGGCGTCGAGCGGCTCGAGGTCGTCGAAGCCGGACGGGCGCTCGACGGGCGTGCCGCTGGCGTAGGACGGAACCGTGACGCCGGGGTGGATCTCGTGCCCCTCGGCAGCAGCCGTGGCGTCGTGGATGGGCGTCCCGGAGTCGTTCCCGGGTGGGTTCGTGGTCATGGTCGGCCTTCCGGTCTTCTTCGTCACCGAGGGCGGTGCACCCACGGCGTGTGGATCCGAACCTGCGCGCCGGACACTGGGACGACCTCCAGGAACGCCGATCCACGCGGATCCCGGACGCGATCCTCCCCAGAACGCCAGACCGCGCCTGGATCGCGGGTTCTTCCCAGTGCCCTCCGGGTTGGCTCGGGCCATGCCCTCCGTCTCGGTCGTGATCCCGGTGCGGAACGACGCCGAGCACCTGCGGCGATGCCTCGCCGCACTGGCCGCCCAGTCCCATCCCGCGGACGAGCTCGTCGTGGTGGACAACGGCAGCTCGGACGACAGTGCGGCGGTGGCACGCGCGGCCGGGGCCGTGGTCCGCAGCGAGCCGGTCCCCGGGATCTCCCGCGCGGCATCAGTCGGCTACGACACGGCGAGCGGCGACGTCATCGTCCGTCTCGACGCCGACTCGGTTCCGCCGCCCGGCTGGATCGCGGCCGCGCTCGGCCTGCTCGAGGACCCGGACGTCGTCGCCGTGACCGGTCCCGGCCGTCCCTCCGACGCCGGGCCCGTCGTGCGTGCGCTCTGGCCGGTCCTCTACATGGGGCCGTACTTCGTGCTCATGCACGGCGCACTCGGCCGCCCGCCGATCTTCGGGTCCGCCACCGCGGTCCGTCGCTCGGCGTGGCTCGCCGTCCGCGACCGTGTGCACCGGGAGGACCCGGACGTGCACGACGACATCGACCTGAGCATGCAGCTCGACCCCGCGTGGCGGGTGCTGGCCGACCGCAGGCTCACGGTGCGGGTCTCCGCGCGGCCGTTCTCGAGCCTGGCGTCCGCCGCACTCCGGACCCGCCGTGCCTTCCACACCTTCCGGGTGAACGGCCGCCGTGCCACGCCGACGCGTCGGTGGGCGCGGCGGGCCCGGGTCGCGTTGCGGGACCGCGACCACGCGTGGTGGCGCGGCCGCTGACCTGACCCGGACCCCGGCCCGCGCCGGAGGCGGAGCCGACCCGCTGACGCTGACGACCACCCCGGGGCTCGTGCGGCTCAGGGCAGGACGACCACCTTGCCGGTGATGCGCCCTGTGCTCGCCTCCGCGTGCAGGGCCGGCAGTGCGTCGAGCGGGATGCGGCGGGTGACCTCGACGTGGAGCGAGCCGTCGTCCACCATCGCGGCCAGTCGCGCCAGGCGGTCGCGGTTCGGCAGCACGAACACGACGGCGGAGCGGACCCCGCGGGTGGCGTCGTCGGGAGCGGCCATCCAGGCGGTGGTGCTCACGACCACGCCACCGTCACGGACGAGGGTGACGAGACGGGTGAACTCCTCGGGCTCGATCGGGGCGAGGTTGAGCAGGACGTCGACCGGTCCGGTGACGGCGTCGGCGAGGTCGGTCGTCGTGTGGTCGACGACCTCGTCCGCGCCCGCTGCCCGGACGGCGTCGGCGCTGCGGGGACTCGCGGTCGCGATGACGTGCACACCCCACTGCTTCGCGAGCTGGACCGCGTACTTCCCGACGACGCCACCGGCTCCGACGACGAGCAGGCGCTGCCCGGCTTCGAGTCCACCGTCGTCGACGAGTGCCTGCCACGCGGTGAGTGCCACGGACGGCAGCGCCGCGGCGTCCTCGAGCGGGATGCTCGTCGGTGCGTGCACCAGGGCCTCGGCGGGTGCGATGACGTACTCGGCAGCGCCGCCGTCGCGCTCCATCGGCAGGAACCCGATGACGGCGTCACCGACGGCGAGCCCGTCGACGCCGGAGCCCAGGGCGTCGACCGTGCCGGAGACGTCGTAGCCGGGGACGTGCGGCAGGACGACCGGGATGGGGAGGAACCCCGCTCGCATGCCGTTGTCGGCGGCGTTGAACGCGGAAGCGGCGACGCGCACGCGCACCTCGCCGGCACCGGGAGTGGGCTGCTCGACGTCGACGGTGCGGAGCACCTCGGGGCCGCCGACTTCGGAGAACTGGATGGCCTTCATGGTCGTTTCCTCTCGTTTTTGCTTCGAGTTCGAAGCACTTGTCAGGAACGTACCACTGCTTCGAACTCGAAGCAACAGGTAGGATGGAGATCGTGCCGGAGACCCCACGCCCACTGACCACCGCGGAGCTGTCCGCCTACCTGTCCTTCACCGAGGTCAGCGCGCTGCTCCGCCCCGCGGTCGAGAAGCAGCTCAAGGACGTCGGAGCGCTCAGCTACGTGCAGTTCCAGCTCCTGGCCCGACTCGGTGACGCTCCGAGCGGGAGCCGGAGCATGACCGACCTCGCCGACGGCGTCGCCTACAGCCGGAGCGGGCTGACGTACCA
Source organism: Curtobacterium sp. MCBD17_023 (assembly GCF_003224415.1). Classification (NCBI taxonomy): domain Bacteria; kingdom Bacillati; phylum Actinomycetota; class Actinomycetes; order Micrococcales; family Microbacteriaceae; genus Curtobacterium; species Curtobacterium sp. MCBD17_023. The sequence continues at coordinate 6,025 of NZ_QKLJ01000023.1, read as the reverse complement.
GGCGCAGTTGCTCGACCAGCGCGGACTCGTGTCGCGGGCCGCCTCCCCCGAGGACGAACGCCGGGTCGTCGTGTCGATCACCGACGCCGGCCGCGACGTCCTCGCCGCCGTGTTCCCCGGGCACATCGCACTCGTGCGGGAGCTCCTCTTCGCGTCACTGTCCGAGGCGGACACCGAGTCGCTCGCCCGCATCCTCGGACAGGTCGGGACGCGACTGCGCGAAGCACCTCCACGCTCCGCTGCCCCGCGGCGCCGCCGGTCCGCCTGACCCCGCGCCCGTCGGTGTCGGACGAGCCGCTCGGCGCACCCTGGGCACGGTTCAGCCGGACGGCGTAGCGTTCCCCGAGTCGCCCAGCCGGAAGGCACGCGAGGGACCCTGACCTCGCGGAGCGACGACTCGCGCCTGCCACTCCCGGAGGCACGCGCTGGCCGTGGACGCCCGCCCCTGACCCGAACTGCGGCGGGCGTCCACGGGTCCAACCCCGACCAGCGCCGATCGCGGGCGCCGCGCTCGCTCGCGCCGGGCCTGCGGTCCCATGAAGGCCGATCGGCTCAGCCGGCCGCCGGGTCGGCGAGCAGTGCCGCGAAGGCCAGCTCGGCCGCTCCGCGGAACAGCACGCTGCCGACGAGTTCGGCGGGCACGATTCGGAGGTCCTCCCCCATCGCCGTCATCGTCTGCTCCCGCACCGCGTCCTCGAGGCGGGTCCCGACGTGGCGCAGGAGCGTGCCGAGGAACCCGCCGAGCACGACGACGTCGGGGTTGACCGTGTGCACGACGTTGCGGATCGCGACGGCGAGTGCGGTGACCTGCCGTTCGACGACCACGCCGAGCTCCGGCCCGGGCCCGTCGGCGAGGACCTCCCCGAGCCGGTCGGCCTCGTCGATCCCGAGCCCTGCGGCGTCGAGCAGTGCCGCCTGGGACGCCTCGGTCTCCAGGCACCCGACAGCACCGCAGTGGCACCGGATGCCGTTGGCCGCGACGAAGGTGTGCCCGAGCTCACCCGCGTACCCGTCGGTGCCGGTCAGCGGACGGCCGCCGGTGATGATCCCGCCACCGATGCCGCTCGCGCCGCCGTTGACGTAGACGACGTCGGTGGCGCCACGGCCGGCCCCGTACAGGAACTCGGCGGTGACACCGAGGTTCGCGTCGTTCGCAGCCCGGACCGGCAGCCCGGTGCGTTCCGTCAGCGGGGCGGCGAAGGCCTCGTCCAGCCAGGCCAGGTGCGGTGCGTACCGGACCACGCCGTCGTCGACGCGCACGATGCCGGGGACGGAGACAGCGACGCCCACCACCCGGCGGCCAGCGTCCCCCTGCCGTCCTGCAGCACCGGCGACGAGGTCGGTGGCGATGGTCAGCGCCTCGTCCGGGGTGGAGACGGTCGAGGTCCGGACGGTACGACGTTCGTGCTCGGTGCCGTCGAGACCGATCACGGCCAGCGTGACGGCGTCGATCTCGGGGACGATCGCGAGGGCGACGACCTCGGCGGACGCCGACACGGTCGCGCTCGGACGGCCGACGCCGGTCGCGGGCGGTGCGTCCCCCTCGACGACGAGGCCGAGCTCGACGAGTTCCCCGACGAGCGCGGCGACGGTCGACCGGTTCAGGCCGGTCTCACGGGTCAGTGCCGAGCGCGGCATCGGCCCGCCCTCGTGCACGAGCCGGAGGACCCGGGCGAGGTTGCGCCGCCGGACGACGTCCGTGGTGCGCACCGGACGGGAGGCAGTGCTCGCCTCCGTCATGTCCGCTCCGATCCGTCGTGGTCCCGTCAGCGTAGTGCGCCCGTCACCCCGGACCCGCGCTCAGCGACGGTCCTCGCGGCGGTCGCCACGAGGACTGTCGGTGAGCGCGGACGACGGGTCGAGGCTCGCGCGGGTCAGCCGGCGACGCTGACCGTGCCGTCGGCGGCGTAGGCGACGTCGTAGGTCACCGCACGGCCGTCCGGCGCCGTCACCACGACCGACCGGGCACCGGCACCCGCGGAGCCCGGGAACGCCCGGAACTCGAGCGCCTCGTGGTAGTCGTGGTCCGGCCGGTCGGTGCGCGTGGACAGCGGGAGCACGGCACCCTCGCGGACCCACAGCGGCAGGGTGTCGAAGCCGTGCTGCTCACGCCGCCAGACCCCGCCGGTGACGACCTCGCCGGTGAACCAGTTCGTCCACGACCCCGCGGGCAACCAGTACTCGACCTCGCCCGACGCGCTGAACACCGGCGCGACGAGCAGGTCCGCGCCGAGCATGTACTGCCGGTCGCAGTACGCCGCGGTGGGGTCGTCCGGGAACGCCAGGGGCATCGGACGCATGACGGGGATGCCCCGCGCCGACGCCTCGAGCCCGGCCGCGTACAGGTACGGCATCATCCGGAGCTTCAGCTCGGTGAAGATCCGCGTGACGTCGACGGCCTCCTCGTCGAACGCCCACGGCACCCGGTACGAGCTGCTGCCGTGGAACCGGCTGTGCGACGACAGGAGTCCGAACTGGACCCAGCGCTTGAACACGGCCGGGTCGGGCGTGCCCTCGAAGCCGCCGATGTCGTGCGACCAGAACCCGAAGCCGGACAGTGCGAGCGAGAGCCCACCGCGGAGCGTCTCGGCCATCGACGGGAACGACGAGGTGTTGTCACCGCCCCAGTGCACCGGCATCTGCTGGCCGCCGGCGGTGGCGGACCGGGCGAACAGGACGGCGTCGCCCTTCCCGCGGGTCTCCTCGAGCACCTCGAACACGGCCTGGTTGTACAGCTGCGTGTAGAGGTTGTGCATGCGCTCGGGGTCGCTGCCGTCAGCGTAGACGACGTCCAGGGGGATGCGCTCACCGAAGTCGGTCTTGAAGCAGTCGACGCCCTGTTCGACGAGCGCGCGGAGCTTCGACTGGTACCAGGCGGTGGCCTCGGGGTTCGTGAAGTCGACGAGGCCCATGCCGGCCTGCCAGAGGTCCCACTGCCAGACGGTGCCGTCGGGGTTCATCACGAGGTAGCCGCCCTCGACCGCCTCGTCGAACAGCTTCGACGCCTGGCCGATGTACGGGTTGATCCACACGCAGACCCGCAGGTCCTTGTCGTGCAGGCGTCCGAGCATGCCGGTGGGGTCCGGGAACACCCGGGGGTCCCACTCGAAGTCGCACCAGGTGAACTCGCGCATCCAGAAGCAGTCGAAGTGGAACACCGAGACGGGCAGCTGGCGCGCGGCCATCTCGTCGACGAACGAGGTCACGGTCGCCTCGTCGTAGTCGGTCGTGAACGAGGTCGACAGCCACAGGCCGTACGACCACGCCGGCACGTGCGCCGGCCGGCCGGTGAGCGCGGTGTAGCGCTCGAGGACGGCCGGCGGGCTGCCCCCGCCGATGACGTGGAAGACGAGGGACTCCCCTGGCACCGAGAACTGCACGCGCTCGACGGTCTCGGACCCGACCTCGAAGGAGACGTGCCCGGGGTGGTCGACGAGCACGCCGTACCCGCGGTTCGTCAGGTAGAAGGGCACGTTCTTGTACGCCTGTTCGCTCGACGTGCCGCCGTCGGCGTTCCAGATGTCGACGGTCTGCCCGTTCTTCACGAGGGGCCCGAAGCGCTCCCCGAGGCCGTAGACGAGCTCCCCGACGCCGAGGTCGAGCTGCGCGTGCACGAACGTGTCCGAGGCGGGGGCGTCCGCGCCTTGGACGCGGGTGTTGCCGACGACCCCGCGCGACACCTCGGCGCCGGGCTCGAGCGTGACGTACCCGAGCGACTTGTGCCCGGAGCCGGTCAGCACCCGCCCCTCGGACAGGAACCGGAGGTCCCACGGGGCTCCGGGCGTGACGACGGCCGACAGGTCGCCGGAGGTGAGGGTCCCGACGCCGTCCTCGACCGTGACGGAGCCGTGCCCCGCCTCCCGGCCGACCAGGTCGAACGACAGCTCGGGTCGGCGACCGCGGTGGTGCTCGACGCGGACGGTGACCACGCCCTCCATGGGGCTGGACAGCGAGACGGTGAGGGTCGGACGGTTGAGGGTGTCGCCCCGCGACGCGATGACCTTGGTCGGCGCCGTGACGACCAGGCGGTCGCCCTCCGGCGACTGCCGTGCGTCGATGTCGTACGCCTCGGCGGCGTACACGGGGTGGACTCCGGGCCTGAGCTGCCAGAACCCGTCGGTGAACTTCATTACTTGACCGCTCCTGCCGTGATGCCGCGCGCGAGCGTGCGCTGGAAGATGAGGAAGAACACGAGCGTCGGGATGAGCCCGAGCAGGGCCGAGGCGCTCGTGGTCGTGACGTCCATGAGCCGGTCGCCCTGCAGCAGGGAGATCGCGACGGGGACCGTCTGGTTGTCGTTGCTGACCAGGAAGGTCAGCGGGATGAGGAACTCGTTCCACGTCCAGATGAAGAAGAAGATGAGCAGGACCGACAGGGTCGGGCGGCTGATCGGGACGATGACCCGCCAGAGCACCCGCCAGCGACCCGCGCCGTCGAGCGCCGCGGCCTCGAGGATCTCCTTCGGGAAGGTGCCGTAGACGCTCGACAGCAGGTAGGTGCCGAACGCGGACTGGATCACCGTGAAGACGATGATGACGCTCCACACGTTGTCGTACAGTCCGATGCCCTTGAACATCATGTAGAGCGGGTAGAGCAGCACCTCCTGCGGCAGCATGTTCGCGAGCATGAACAGCACCACGATCCAGGTGCGGTAGCGGACCCGGCCGATGCCGATCGCGAACGCGTTGAGGATCGAGATGAGCACCGCGAGCAGCGCCACCATGCCGCTGATGAAGACGCTGTTCCAGAGCTTCAGCGGGAAGTCGACCCGGTTCCAGAACGTCGTTATGCCGTCGAAGGACAGCTGGGACGGCCAGGCGAGCGGCCCGCCGGCGGCGTAGTCCGCGGGCGTCTTGAACGAGTTGAGCAGGATGAGCAGGAACGGCGCGGCGATGAGCACCGCGATGACGACCCCGCCGGCGAGCACGACCCAGTCGGCGGGCCGCTTGACCCCGCCTTCGCCCGGCCGCTTGCGCGGCTTCGTCGTCGGCCGGGAGGCCCGTCCTGCGTCCGCGGTCACGGTCGCCCTGGTGTCGGGTGCGGACACGGTCATCGTGCCTCCTCCTTGCGTTCGGCCCGGTTCTGGGCGGCGATGAACCCGATGGCGACGATGACGATGACGACCGTCAGCGCGGTGGCGATGGTCGCGCCGTAGCCGACCTGCTGCGCCTGGAAGAACTGGCTGTACGAGTAGTAGCTCGGCACGATGGTCGCGTTGCCCGGGCCGCCGCCGGTGAGGGCGTAGACGGGACCGAACACCTTGAGCGCCGCGATCGTGCAGGTGAGCACGACGACGAAGATCTCGGGCCGGATGATGTGGACGGTGATGGAGCGGAAGCGCTGGAACCAGTTCGCGCCGTCGAGTTCCGCGGCTTCGTAGAGCTCGGGGTCGACGCGCTGCAGGGCGGCCATGAACACGACGACCGGGTACCCGATCTGCACCCACACGAGCACGACCGCGACCGAGAGCAGTGCGGTGTCCGGGCTGCCGAGCCAGTTGTGCTGCAGACCGTCGAGTCCGACCGCGCCGAGCACCGCGTTGAGGGCGCCGTTCTCCGGGCGGAGGATCCACCCGATGACGATCGCGGCGATGACGGCCGGCAGGATCTGCGGGAGGTAGTAGGTGGCGCGGAGGAAGCTCGCGAGCTTGCCGCCGAACTTCTTGCCGATGACGTCGAACAGCGCGGCTGCGAGGACGAGGCCGAGGCTGGTCGGCACGATCACCATCGCGAGGATCATCACGATGCTGTTCCGGAACGAGATCCAGAACTGGCCGTCCGCCATGAGCCGGCGCCAGTTGTCGAGGCCGGTGAACTGCGGCGGCAGGATCCCGCGGTAGTTCGTGAACGACAGGTACACGTTCCAGCCGAGCGGCACGAGGATGATCGCCGCCAGGAGCACGAAGCCGGGCAGCAGGTAGAACCAGTAGCTGCCGCGGCCGGAGGCGGGCATGATCGCGCCGTCGTCGCGGCAGCTACTGGTTCTACCTGCTGCCCGGCTTCGTGCTCCTGGCGGCGATCATCCT